>CAZMHW010000036.1:0-15455 GCA_964566105.1 uncultured Akkermansia sp. | reverse complement strand
ACCATGTTCCGGTTCCCAAAGGAACAGAGTTATTTTGCTGAATCCAGCCACTCGCTGCCGGATTGAAGGGGGCGGTGAAATTTTCAAAAAACACGATTTGGGCTTTGTAAAAACAAACGGCAAAATAAAGAATTGTTAAGAGTAGTTTCCGGTTCATAGCTTTGGGTTAAGGTATTCCTAAGATACGACATTTTCCGTTCCGGTCAACCTTTACTTCATTTTTTACGCACAAAAAAAACCCGCATCATTACTGATGCGGGTTTCAAAAAATTTAATCAAAAATTAGTTCTTCAATAATTTTATTGTTTTAACTGATTCTCCTTCTTTATTGTAAGCTTTTAAGATATAAGCTCCTTTAGGAAGTTCAGTTGTGTTAATTGTTTCAGTATCGGCTGTAACAGTTTTGATAACGATTTGTCCTAAAGCATTGTAGATTTCTACAGTACCTTCTATACCAGACAGAGTTAACTCGTTAGCAAAAGGGTTAGGGAATACCGATGCCTCAATACCATTACCATTCACTTTTTCAATACCAGTACATGTGCTTACAGAAACTGTAACCAACGCGTTCGCTGTACAACCTGTAGTAGAAGTACCTGCTACAGAGAAGGTTTTAAGACCAGCGGCATTTGAAGAATAAGTGAAAGATGAATTGGTTGAAGTAGATGCGCCAGTCCATGCATAAGTATTAGCACCATTAGCACTTACAGTCACCGTTTGGTTAATACAAACAAAAGTTTTAGTAATAGCAGCTGTTACAGAAGGATTTTTTGCAACAACAAGAGTGAAAATGTCTGCTGCAGAACAACCGTTAGTTCCTGTACCGATTAAACCGAGAGTAACATTTTGCACCGCAGGAGTAGTAGCTGTTTGTGCTGCGATATTTACAGTCACACTGCTACCAGTTGCGCTGGAAGATCCAAGAACCCAGATATAAGTACTAGCACCATTTCCGGTAAAGCTTACAGGAACAGATGGACCGCTCACACATAACAACGTGCTTGCCGAAGTAATTGATACAGTTGGTCTTGCTAAGGTGGTAATCGAAATGGAGTTGCCACCAGTACAGCTTGCATTAAGACCACCAACACTATAAGTAGTGTTTGCGGTTGGAGCAACCGTAATACTTGGAGTAGAACCAAGAACTGTTGACCCGGAAGTCCAGGCATAAGAAGAGGCAGGACCAGTAGCTGTTAACGTTACCGTAGCACCAGCACACACAGTGTTAGAACTTGCAGAAACGCTGATCGCTAAATTAGAACTCACAGTAATAGCAGCAGTTACCGAAGTACCGCAAACCGCAGCTCCGTTTGAAGGGAATAAAGTGTAAGTAGTAGTAGTAGCAGGGCTTACTACGATTGAAGAAGTAGTAGCTCCGGTGCTCCATGAGTAAGTAGTTGCAGGTAATCCAACTGCTTGTAAAGTAGTTGCCGCGTTAGCACAAGTAGTAAAACTTTGAACAGTTGGCAAACAAGGCAAGGTGTATTTTACAGCATCTAAACCGATGTTGTTGCTATTAGCTCCACCAAGACCACCGTCATCTACAAAATATCTGAATGCAAAACGTCCGGTAACGGTTCCTGTAACACCACTAATTTGAACAGAATAAACTGTCCAGGCGTTAGGATAACCATTAACACTTCCGTTATTTACAGCCGAAACTGTACTAGTGTTCAGGTTTGGATTAATATCCAATAACAAATCTGTAAATGAACCTACGTTGGTAGTTCCAGCTGGAATAGCCGTAACGCCTGTTTGGCTCATTCTGAGTTGTAACCTGTCAGGTGAGAAGTTAGGTTGACCCGCACCCTGGTTGATGGTTTTTGTAGCAAACTCGATTACAGCTCCGTTGTAAATAGTAACTGCCGGAGTAATAAACCAATTGCTGATACCAGCAGGAGCAGTAGCTGAAGCGCTATTGAAATTAGCGAAATAATAATCAGTAGGGCCGCCGTTATAAGAATTATAATTTGTGGTTCCTTGTGTCCAAGTAGTTGTGCCTAATGGCAAAGATTGGTTTGAAACAATCCATCCTGCTGTTGTAGGGTTAAAAGGGTTCGTAAACCCTTCATTAATCAGTACCTGAGATTTTACCGCAAGAACAGAAGTAGCGCCAAGCAGTAATAAAGTAATTTTTCTTTTCATGATTTTTGAATTAATTTCTGCTAAGATAAATAATTTTCGGACACAAATAACGCCTAACCCCATATTTTATAAACCCAGATTTTCCCGGTTTTTTTTAGGGACCGAAGCCAAAACCAGCTCGTAAGAGTGGTCTATCCATTCAAAGATGCTCTTTTTAGGTGCGTTTCCTTCGCAAACAATGGTGTTCCAGTGCTTTTTGTTCATGTGGTATCCTGGCAAAACACAACTGTATTTTTCCCGCAATTCAATCGCGCGGTCCGGATCGCACTTTACATTAAACTGTACCGGATTTGAATCCAAACCCATCAGTAAAAACAGTTTTCCTCCCACCTTAAAAACAAGCGTATTTGAATCAAAAGGAAACCCTTCCTCAACACCGTTTTTGCGCATACAATAGTCTCTGATTTCCTCTACATTCATTGATAACAATTTCTTAATATACAGTCCAAATATCCTGAAAATATTGCCAGATATAAAACAAAGGGCTTGTTATTGTAAAAACTTCGAAATATTTGCATCCAAATAGCGTTAAAACATTAAAAATAGCGAGTAATCCATTTTTTTTCAAAACTATTTTATTAAGTTTGACGTTCTAAATTTTAAACTATATAACTAACAAAATAAAACAAACATGAGCACAAAAAAAACATCGGGAGGTTTCCCACTAATTGTTTCGGCCTTAGCTATTGTAATTTGCCTTTTGATTGGCGTTTTTATTTACAAGGGTATTTTAGGAGCAGCCTCTAACTTTGAGGGTGGTGATGCAGATAAAGGACATCCGCACAATATACTGGGTACAATGTACAAAGGTGGATTTATCGTGCCTATTTTGATCGGTTTCTTTTTAACCGTAATTACTTTTGCCATCGAACGTTTTATTACCATTATGAAAGCTTCCGGTAAAGGAAATACCGACAAATTTGTGTCAAAAATCAAAACGCTAATCGGTAACCACGATTTTGAAGGTGCTCTTGCAGAGTGCGACAGACAAAAAGGTTCTTTAGCTAACGTGGTTCACGAAGGCATTTTAAAATACCAGTTCGTTCAAAACGATAACAGTATGGATAAAGAAGCTAAAGTGGCTGCCATTCAAAAAGGATTGGAAGAAGCAACATCTTTAGAATTACCGATGTTGTCTAAAAACATGGTTGTTATCTCAACTCTGGCCTCTATTGGTACACTTGCAGGTCTTATCGGAACAGTTGTGGGGATGATTCGTGCATTCGCGGCTTTATCTGCTGCCGGTGCTCCTGATACCTCTGCTCTTGCAACCGGTATCTCTGAAGCGCTTGTAAACACTTTGGTAGGGATCTTAACGTCTGCATTTGCGATCATTTTCTATAACTATTTCAGTAACCGTATCGATCAGATTACTTACGCTATGGATGAAGCTGGTTTCTCTATTATTAAGGAGTTTCAAACCAGCAGCAAATAATTTTCCGGAATTCCGGAAAATATTTGTGGAATATTTATTCATTATTCATCTAAATTAAAAAGTAACAGAAATGTCAAAAAAACCATCAAAAGGAGGAGCCCCGGCGTTAGATATGACGCCAATGGTGGATTTAGCCTTCCTCCTGGTAACATTTTTTATGTTGACAGCTTCTTTTCGTATGGCAGAGCCTGTTGCTGTAGACCCTCCTTCTTCCATCGGACAGGTAGATTTACCGGATAATCACATCATGGTAACTATCGACGACAAGGGACGTGCTTTTTTCGGGATCAGTAACTCCACTGCAAAAATGGAAGCGTTACGGGAAATGGCAGCAAAGTATAAAGTTGGATTTACTGAGGAACAAATTAAAAAATTCAGTGGTATGCCAAGCTTTGGAGTTGATATTAAGGACTTACCTGCCTACATCGATACTAAAGAAGACGCTCGTAAAAATTTCAAGGGACCAAGCGGAAAAGGTCAAACCGGTGTGCCATTAGACACCATTACTCCGAACAACCAGTTAAAAGACTGGATCGCCATCGGTGGTAAACACGCGGTAGAAACTTACAACGCAGCCAAACAGAAAGCACAAGAGTCTAACCAGGAATTTAAGGCTGAAAAACCGCGTTATGCTATCAAATGCGCAGCAACCACCAAATACATTTATGTAAAAGATGTTGTTAGAAATTTTACTGATCTGAAAATTTATCAGTTTAATTTGATCACTTCTTTAGAAGGTGGGGGAACAGTCATAAACCCCTCAAAATAAATTATTAATTAACGCCTCTCAGGCAGAATAAATTTTAAACAATGGCAGAGATACAAGAAGGCGGTGGCGGTGGCCAGAAGCACGGTAAGAAAAGGGCCAAAAAACAATCCACCCGGATCGATATGACACCGATGGTTGACTTGGCGTTTTTGTTGTTAACGTTCTTCGTTTTAACAGCCACCTTCAGTAAACCAAAATCTATGGAGCTGACCTTTCCGGCACCTCCTGAAAAACTAGATGACTCTCCTCCAATAAAGAATGGTATCACCTTTTTATTAACTAAAGATGACCGTATTTTTTATTACGAAGGTGAATTCAGAGCGGCTGATGATGATAAAGGAAAAAAGACGACATTGTCGGAACTAAATTTTTCGCAAGGTAGCTTGCACAAGTATCTTTTAGATAAGAACAAGCCTATGCAGGATCAGATTCGTGCTTTGGAAGAACAGCACAAAAAGAATCAGATTCCTGACTCTACCTTTAAGCGCTTAGTAAGAGAAAGAAAGGCGGATAAAGCTTCTTATACTTACCTAATAAAAACAGATGACAAGGCCACTTATAAAAATGTGATCGATGTTATAGACGAACTCAACATTAATGTGGTTGGTAAATACGTGATGGTAGACATTATGAAGCCGGAGTTGGATCTGGTGAACGAAAAAGTAGGAACCAACTAAAAACAGGAGGTAAATATGTTAAAGAACTGGAATAGTGTAACCCTTGACGAACGAAACGACATCGTGTTTGAAGGCCGGAATCAGGCCTACGGTGCTTTCGAACTCAGGAGGAATTACAACAAACGGGTAACTTACATCATAGGCGGAATGATTGTTTTTTCTATGGCCTTATTAGGCTTGAAAAAATTCATGGACCGTCCTAAAGAAGAAGTAGTCGCCGAAAACATTAAAGTAGAACAAATTGACCTGACCCCACCCCCGCCCGGTGAGGAGCAACCCCCAACCCCACCCCCCCCCCCCCCGCCGCCAATGGTGGAAATGTTAAAATTTACCCCTCCGGTAATTAAGGACGATGCGGTGGAAGAAGAGCCACAAAAATTACAGGAAGAAGTAAAAGAAACACAAGTTGGTACCAAAGATCAGGAAGGTGAGCAAATTATCGCCCCGCCTAGTACTGATAATGGCCCTGGTGAACCTGCTGCTCCTGAGATCTTCACCATTGTGGAAGAAAGCGCTGAGTTTCCGGGCGGTATGGCTGCCATGATGAAATACATTCAGCAAAACGTACAATACCCTGCCATGGCGCGTGAGGCCGGTATTAGCGGGAAGTGCTTTCTTAAGTTTGTAGTAAACGAAACCGGAGATATCAGCAACGTGGAAGTTCTAAAAGGCGTTCCTGGTTGTCCTGATTGTGACAAAGAAGCCATGCGCGTGGTTAAATCCATGCCAAAATGGAAACCTGCGAAACAAACAGGTCGTGCTGTAAAAATGTACTACAACTTGCCTTTCAGCTTCAGAGTACAATAACACTTAACTGAATTACTTTAAAAAGCCATAACACTTGTTATGGCTTTTTTACAAAATAGACCCAACGAAACAAGAGATGAAAATTGGATTAAATAGCATCAGTGCCTGGTTCGGTATGATTATGATTCTGATAGTCACTGCGGGCGCTATTGCCTTTGCCTTTACAGACTTTATGGACGACAGGCTTTACGGAACCAAACGTTTGTTTTTTATCCTGTTGTTACTGGCTTACGCTGTGTACCGCGTTTTCCGTTTACGCCAAATGCTAAAGCAAGGGTCTGATGAATAGGGAACAACCATATTCCTCCTTTTATAAGGGGATCTTTCTGTTATTGACTGCTACAGGATTTTCTTTATTAAGTTCCTGCTCTAATTATTTTAAAAACGATTACGAGGACAATTCCCCGACTTCCGGGAAGTTGAAAGTTTATTACGATGAAGGCCTGGCTTCTCATGTAAAAAATCAGGTATACACCTTCGAATCCCTTTATCCAAATGCACATGTGCAAGCCTTTCAGACTTCTGAAAATGAAGCAGTGCAGGCTCTTTACGCAGACAGTTGTGAGGCCATTGTTATTTCCCGTCTTTTAACGGACCCCGAAAAAAAAGCTTTTGAATCAAAAGGCTTCTTTCCGAAATATTCCGCTGTAGCTAAAAGCGGGATAGTGCTTATTACCAACAGTGAAACGCCCCTGAACGCTTTGTATTTCGAAGATTTAATAGAAGCGCTTAAAACTCCTCTTTCTGTTAAGGATAGTGCAGGAAATGCCATTACACTGAACGTATTGTTTGATAAAAACAATTCAGCGGTATTGCACTATGTTTTAGACTCTTTGCTTCATTCAAAAAAATTAGGCACACATTGCAATATTTTAAATTCTACTCTCGAAAGCATCAATTATGTGGCCAGTCACAAAAACACACTTGCTTTAATTGACTTTGCCTGGTTAAGTGACGTAGACGACTCTCTTTACAAGGCCAATAAAAACAAAATTAAATTTGTTGCTTTAAGCAAAACCCGTGGTAACAATTTCGAGTATCCTAACCAGAGCAGCTTTAAACTAGGTACCTATCCCTTAACCAGAACCATTTACGTGATCAGAAAAACCGGAGATTTTACTCTGGCAAAAGGTTTCGAGAGTTTTGTTGCCGGTCCAAAAGGTCAATTAACCTTTTTAAAACAGGGGCTGTTGCCTACCCGCCAATCTGAGCGGGCCCTCGAAATAAAAATGGAATAGTTGCACAAAGAAAAGCATTGACGATATCTTAAAATACCTTAAAAAAAACACAATAATTGCCTTTGGCACCGGCTTTGCAAACACATAAATAACTACATTTAAAGTCTCAAAATTGTTGTCTTTGTTAAAACAAGTAAACTAAAACAAGCTTTGATCCATTAAATGATAAAGAATAAAAAAATGAAAAATACATTTTATAGTGCGTCTTTAATTCTTCTCTCCATGTCGGGGTTTTCACAAACCTTACAGGAATTAGTTACAAAAACAGATAACGAAAACTTCGAAATTGCGGCTACGGGTTTCAGAGGTTTAATTGCCAGAGAACCTGGCAAAGGAGAAAACTATTTCTACTATGGAGAAAACTTTTTTAAACGCGGAGACATAGATAGCGCCAACTTTTTTTACAGCAAAGGCGTTGAAGTAAATGCCACAAACCCACTGAGCTATGCTGGTCTGGGAAAAGTGTTGTTATCGAAGGGAAAAGTAGACGAAGCAAAAACGCAGTTTTTTAAAGCCATCACTCTTGGCGCAAATAAGAATGCCGAACTTATCCGTAAAATAGCGGAAGCCTGGTTGGTAACAGATTCTAAAAATGCGGACGAGGCGCTTGTGTTGGCAAATAACGCCCTAAAAATGGAACCTAAAAATCCTGAAAACTATATCTTATTGGGCGATGCACAATTGGAGAAAAATCCTACTGACGGCAGCGCTCCCGTGAAAAGTTACCAAATGGCCACCACACTCAACGCAAAAAGCACCAAAGGTATTCTACGTGAAGGAAAGCTCTACCAACGTGGCCGCAATTACCAATTGGCGCTTGACTATTACAAAAAAGCTATCGGCATTGATCCTACCTACGCTCCCGCTTACAGGGAAATCGCGGAGTTATACTCCCTTGCGGGACAGCCTTCCAAATCAATTGAGAACTGGAAAAAATATCTGGAACTCAATAACAGCGATTATGCGCGCTACCGTTTTATGAGCGCCCTTTACGCCAACAAACAATATTCGGAAGCTGTAACTCAATACGAAGGTTTGAAAAAAGCAAACTTCGACAACGTTTACCTGGAACGCCTTGCGGCATACAGTTACGCTGAAATGGGTAATAAAACGGACACAGCAGCTTACACAAAAGGATTAAAAGCCATTAATAAATTTTTTGAAACCGCTGGTCCTAACTTCAAGTATCTTGCAAATGACTACAAATACAAGGGGATTTTATTAGCGCGTACAGGTAAAGATTCTTTAGGAACCCTTCAGATGGAAAAAGCCATAGGGCTTGACTCCAGCGCGAGTGGCGAAATTTACGGAACACTTGCTTCTATCGCGGCAAAAAATAAAAAATACGACAAAGTGATTTTTTACCAGGAGAAAAAGGCGAAAGGAGATTACAAAAACTTAAACGCTAACGACTGTTTTGATTTAGGAAAAGCTTATTATTTTAGAGGCGTTGCAAAACAAAAAGAAGTAGCGGATCAAAGAGAGGCACTTGCCAAAAAGAAAAAACCAACTGATAGTCCTGAATTAAGTGCGAAAGACGAAGAGGCGGTGGCACTTCTTTCAAAAGCCGATTCAGCATTTAAAAAACTCACACAATTAAATGCCGGCTGGCCATGGGGCTATACCTGGAGAGGTCGTACCAACGCTACTTTAGATCCAAAAGCGATAAAAGATACCGCAAAAGTAAATTACGAAAAGGTGATTCAATTGGTAAAACCAGAAGAAAGAACTGGTACCTATAAACCTAATATTGTTGAAGCCTATGAATACCTGGGTTATTACTACGTAACCAAAAAAGATGAAGTGAAGGCAAAAGAAAATTGGTTAATTGTAAAAGAACTCGACCCAACCAACGAAAAGGCTAATAACTACCTGAATCCTAAAAAACCGGCAGTAGCACCAGCAAAACCCGGCGCTAAAAAACCTTAATAAAAGCCCCTGAAATTCAGGGGCTTTTTTATTTCCTTAGTTTTTCCTGCTCCAACATATAGATTGCATCCAATGTCAGCATAGAATCGGTGCTTATGCCTCTTTTTGACGCTTTATCCACCACACTGTCAAACCAGGTTTTTGTGCTCCTTATTTTACCTTTCATTATCTGAATCTGCTGCTTCCACTGAGAGGGCTCAAAGAATAGTTCATAACACATCTCCACAAAACCATCGCCAAATTTATGCAAGGTCGCTTCTGTATGCATCAGCACGATTACGTCGGCCTCCTTTATTTTTGAAGCGTAATCCATTTCCGAAACGAACAAAGGTGACGAAAAGGATTCAGGATAAACTTCATGATTATAATACCAGAACTGCGACGGGCCAAATACATTATCCGGTGCACCGGTGCTGTATATATACCACCAAAAACTATCCGCTATTACCAATAACTTTGGCCTTTTGTGTTTTGTAGAATCATATTTTACAATCCAATTTGGATAGGCCATCTTGAACGTGGAAGGTTCAAACAAGAGATTAAGACTTTGCAATGCATCGTTATCTGTATTTCGGAGGGAGTCTGAAACTTCAATGGAGCTTATCTGAATATCCGGCAAATTAACTTTCGTTTTAGCTTCTACATACTTTGTAAGCGAATCAAAAGCCATTATACTGGCATAATTACTCCAGTGAATTCCATACTGAGGGTACAGTGCGTAGTTGCTTTTGTGCTTTTGGCTCTTGAAATAATCATTAAAATCTATGTGATTAAGTTTAAGCTCTTTGCTTTTTTGAACATAATATGTATAATTACTCAACTCGGGTTTTGTTTTGTAATCATCTGGTATATATTCAGGGTAAAAACTGGCCTTTCCAGCCGCATATGCAATAAGAAGTAGTTTGTTACTTTTTTCAAGGGTATCCTGTACACGTTTTAACTTTTCGAGTTGGATGGTTATTTTTTCTTTACCGACGAAATCTCTTCCGTAATACGAATCAATGTAAGCCGTTTCATACAGGTAGTTATCCTTACCCACTACCATATATGCAACATGTGCCTTTCTAAATAAATTAAAATTAACCTGGCAGATCAAACGAACATAATAATTATGTAATCCAAAATTTTCCTTCACATATTTATCCTTTTGCATTTGATAGTCGGCGCTGAACCAAGCGGACCAATTGAAGGAAGCGTCTGCCTCTTCGACAAAAGCACCATTCAATTTGCCCTCATCGGTTTTAAAATGAGTTAATTCCACAATAAGAGGAACCAACAAAAAAATATACAGCGCCGCCAGAACCAGGCTTTTTCCCATTTTTTCTATTTTAATTTTATGTCTCAAAACCGAAAATAAATGAAGGGGTTAAAACTACTGGCCGAAATACTTGCCACGGCCAGAGTGAATAATATTACTGCCAAAATACTGTAGAGAGCAGTACCCAAGAGCCCTGCCTTAATATCAAAAATGTATGCCTGTATTTTTTCTCCCCTTTTAAATACGGCAAAAAAAGAAAATAAAAATGCCAGGAAAAAATAAAACAGGAAATGGTTGGTGAAATAGCCCGGCGGTGTTTCAAAATTCATTTCAAAGAGTTTTCTGAAAATCTGCCAGGCGTGGTTTAACGAATAGGCTCTGAACAATATCCAACCTACTGACACTAAAAAAAAGGTAATCAACATTGCGGGTATTTTTCCTAGTCGTTGAAACACTTTTGCCAAAAAAAGCCGGTCAAGCACTAAAAATGTTCCATGATAGATTCCCCAAAAAATAAAGGTCCATGAAGCACCATGCCAAAATCCTGAAGCCAGGAACACCAACCAGAGATTAAAATAGGTTCTGGTTTTACTTCCTTTATTGCCTCCCAGGGGAATGTACAAATAGTTTTTCATCCAACTTCCCAAAGTAATATGCCAGCGGCGCCAGAATTCAGTAATGCTCTGCGATGTGTAGGGACTATTAAAATTTTCCGGAAATTTAAATCCGAAGATTTTTGCCAAGCCAATAGCCATATCACTGTACCCGCTGAAATCAAAATAGATTTGGAAAGTATATGCCAAAACCCCTATCCAGGCTGTATTTGTTGTCAAGCGTTCCACAGGAACATCAAACGTTGAATCTGCAACTAAAGCCATGGTATTTGCAATAAATACCTTTTTGGATAAGCCTAATACGAACCTGAAAAAACCCGACAATTTGTTATCAATCGTGTCTGCCGCACTCCGATCAGTTATTTGATCGGCAATTTCATGATAACGGATAATAGGGCCTGCAATAAGCTTAGGAAAGAGTATGATGTATAACTGGTAGTGCCAGAAATTTTTCAGCGGCTTGTGTACCTTTCGGTAAACATCCACAACATAAGTTAAACTTTCAAAGGTGTAAAAAGAAATTCCGATAGGTAAAACGATGCCCAAAAGCCGAATGGGTTGAATCTTGAAAAAACCAAGAACTTCATTAATATTCTCTATAAAAAAATTACAGTACTTAAAATAAAATAGAAGCCCCAGGTTCATGCAAATCGAAAATACCAGAATGGCCTTTCTTCTGGATTCTTTCTCGCTTTTCTCCATTGCCCTGACAAGAAAAAAATCCAGAAAAGTAGTGCCCAGAATCACAAAAATAAATCTTGGGGCTCCCCAACTATAAAAAAGAATACTTGTAATGAGAAGAAAGCCGTTCTTATCGCGCCTGGCTGTTAAGTGGTACAGCAGAAATACAAAAGGCAAAAAATAGACAAGAAATGTAATGCTGCTGAATACCACCCGAAATTTTAAGACGAACTTAATTAAATTATTTAAGTTTAGAAAATGCTACAAAACAAAGCAAGACGTATACAGTGATTCTGATTAGATTTGTTTAATTGTATTTACCCTGAGAGGTATGCCCGAAGAACTCTTGTATCAGATAGGTCTCACGCTTATTAATGGCATTGGTGATGTTAACGCTAAAGCCTTATTGGCTTATTGCGGTTCCGCAAAAGAAGTTTTTACACAGAAAAAGTCTGTCCTTCAAAAAATTCCTGGTATTGGGGATATTTACGCCGGGTCCATTGTGTCAAGTCTGTCTGTTCTAAAGCGTGCTGAAGAAGAGATTAAATTTATTGAGAAATATAAAATTAAACCTTTGTTTTTTACAGATGCAGATTACCCCGGCCGTTTGAAGTTTTGCAGTGACAGCCCCATCCTTCTTTATTACAAAGGCAATGCTGACCTCAACAGTGAAAAAATAATTGCTGTGGTAGGAACAAGAAGGCCCAGCGACTATGGTAAACAAATTACAAAGGATCTTATTCAGGATCTAAGTTCAAGCGGCGCGCTTATTCTTAGTGGTCTGGCTTATGGAATCGATGTATTGGCTCATAAATCTGCGCTCGATAACGATTTGCAAACAGTAGGCGTCGTTGGCCATGGATTGGACAGGATTTATCCACAAACACACGATAAAATAGCCAAACGGATGATCAATCAGGGCGGGCTTTTGACTGATTTTATGAGTGGGACCAATCCCGATGCCGTTAATTTTCCAAAAAGAAACCGTATTGTTGCCGGTCTCTGTGACGCACTCATAGTAGTTGAAAGTAAGCGCACGGGTGGTAGTTTAATTACTGCAACCATTGCCAACAGTTATAATAAGGATGTGTTCGCTATTCCGGGAAGAGCTGGAGATCCATTGGCTGAGGGCTGTAATGGGCTAATCAAAAGAAACCGCGCGGCACTTATAGAATCCGCAGAAGACCTGCTGGAGGCCATGCAATGGCAGAAAAAAGAAAAACCAAAAGGAAAATCCAAACAGGTTCCCTTGCTTCTTAATCTCAGCGAAGAAGAAAAGCTGATTGTTAATTTATTTTCAGAGAAAAAATCTCTGCACGTTGACGAAATTTGCCAGAGCACTCAGTTCCCTGTTAGTAAGGTATCTACCTATTTATTGCAATTGGAATTCAGTAACCTGGTGAAAAGCAAACCAGGTAAATTATATGAACTACTCTAAATTCCTTTACCAGGATTTATTCTGTAAATAAGTGCTTCCAAATAGAACCCGGTTTTAATTGCCTTTAGTGGCTCCATCTTTTTTTGAATAAAGACTCTTTTATGAATGGGGTTCATATACACAACCCATGTTTCTGTTGTGGTACTCAAAACAATTCTATTTACAACTTCGGTCAAAACCTCTTCATTAAAAGGATTAAACAAAAAATACACTGTTGGTTTGTTCTTGTAATTATAATCCAAAGCATTTGCATGAATAAATTCGATTACGGAGTCTTTTCGTTTCAGTGTGTACCTTTCAATATTCGCTTGCGCCTCCTCGATGAGCTGTTCGTCAAGTTCTATGCCGGTTAACTGATTGTAACCAAAATTTTCAGCAACAAAAATAGCCCTTCCCTTTCCACAGCCAATATCAACGAATGCATAATTTCGGGTGTGTGGTGTCACTTCCGTAAAAAGTCTGCGAAGTACGCGGTATCCGGCTCCCTGATAATCGTGAAATTTATCTGAGTTACTTGTCTTTATTGCCGCTGTTTTAATTCCAAATACTTTCTCATACTTCAACTCATCTCGCATTAACTGATATGCTCCAAGGGGTCCGCGCAGGACGACTGATCGCAGAAAATAATACAGGTAGACCAAAATTTTCAAAATATTAGGTTTTAAATCTTCTGTAAAATTAATACCTTCATGGACATATTCCCAAGAATAGTTCGTGGTATGCAAATTGACATTGAAGCAGAGAGAAAAGAGATCTTAAAACGTTACAGACAACTCATTAAGGCCTGTAAACGCAGGCTGGAAAAGGGCGATAAAGAAATCATCCGCAAAGCCTTTGGCGTTGCTGTGGAAGCACACAAAGAAATGCGTCGCAAAAGCGGAGAGCCTTACATTTATCACCCCATTGCGGTTGCACAAATTTGCGCGGAAGAAATTGGACTCGGAAGTATAGGCATTGTTTGTGCTTTGTTACACGACACTGTGGAAGACACCGATCTCACCCTTGACGATGTAAGGGGTTTGTTTGGAGATAAAGTCGCTCAGATCATTGACGGACTTACAAAAATTTCGGGTGTTATCGACAACACTTCCTCCATACAAGCTGAAAACTTCAGGAAGGTGCTCCTGACAATGAGTGAGGACATCCGGGTAATTCTGATCAAATTGGCGGACAGGCTCCACAATATGCGCACACTAGAGCATATGAAGCGTGACAAACAAATTAAGATTGCCAGCGAAACCCTCTTTTTATATGGGCCCCTCGCACATCGTCTTGGGTTAAACACCATAAAAACAGAACTTGAGAATCTCGGACTCAAATACACAGATACAGAGTCGTACAACGAAATAGAACTAAAACTAAAAGAAAGTGAGCCTGAACGAAAACGTTTTATTCAGAAGTTTATTGAACCTCTAAAAGAT
The DNA here is from genome assembly GCA_964566105.1 of uncultured Akkermansia sp. Lineage (GTDB taxonomy): Bacteria > Bacteroidota > Bacteroidia > B-17B0 > Aurantibacillaceae > Aurantibacillus. The sequence continues at coordinate 1,043 of CAZMHW010000036.1, read as the reverse complement.
ATTCTTGCTGAACAAGGTTTTAAGTTTAAAATTTTCGGGCGTCCCAAATCTATTTATGGGATCTATAATAAAATTAAAACTAAAAACGTCTCCTTCGATGAAATATATGACCTGTTTGCGATCCGTATTGTCATAGATTCTCCGATCGATCAGGAAAAATCAGACTGTTGGAAAGTTTATTCCATCATTACTGATTTTTACCATCCAAGTCCCGAACGTTTGCGTGACTGGATCAGCACTCCAAAAAGCAATGGCTACGAAAGTTTACACACCACTGTTATGGGGCCCCAGGGTAAATGGGTAGAAGTACAAATACGTACCACGCGTATGGACGACCTCGCAGAAAACGGTTACGCCGCCCACTGGAAATACAAAGACAGCGCCGCTGAAAAAGAAAGCAAATTAGAAAACTGGTTGCTTAAGATCCGTGACATGTTGGAAAATCCCGATCCGAATGCACTGGAATTTATTGACGACTTTAAACTTAATCTTTTTAGCGATGAAATGTTTGTGTTCACGCCTAAAGGAGACATGAAAACTCTTCCCGTTGGCTCCACAGCATTGGACTTCGCATTCGAAATTCACACTAAAGTGGGAGAACACTGTATTGGTGCGAAAGTAAATCACAAGCTGGTACCTTTAAGTCATGAACTTGCCAGTGGTGATCAGGTAGAAATTCTCACCAGCAGTAAGCAGGTACCAAAAGATGACTGGCTGAACTTTGTGATTACCGCGAAAGCAAAATCAAAAATAAAGAACAGCCTTAAAGACCAGCGAAAAAAGATTGCGGAAGAAGGCAAAGAAATTATGAGTCGTAAATTCGACCGACATAAACTCGAATTTAATACCGCTAACATAAACGAATTTTGTACCTACTTAAAATTACCCTCTTCACAGGAACTTTTTTACAGAGCCGCTTTGGGTAATGTGGATGTTAAAGAGATTAAAGACTTTATAAAATACAAAGAGAATCCCCTTAAGAAAAAAAGAAAAGCCGAAGCTCCCAAAATTGAGCAGCTGGTAACCAGCGCACGTGGGAAAAC
>CAZMHW010000035.1:0-15672 GCA_964566105.1 uncultured Akkermansia sp. | reverse complement strand
CCAAAAGACAGGGATTACGCTGCCTCCATCATAAAAAAATCAAGGAACAATCCCGGAAAAAGTTACACCGCCACCTTCAGAAGACAACACCATGACGGACATTATTTGTGGATGGAAGGAAGTATTACCAACTTTTTACACGATCCGCATCTAAAGGCCTTTGTGGTAAATTTTCACGACATTACCGAAAGAAAAAACGCAGAAGAAAAATTAGCCGCCAGTGAAATATTTTTCCGCTCCATCATTGAGAATAGTTCGGACATTATCTCCCTACTAAATGAAAAATTTGAAGTGATCTACCGGAGCCCTTCCGCTACCAAGGTAATGGGCTGGACTGATGAAGACATGAAGGGACGAAAGGGCACCAGCAACATACACCCGGAGGATCTGGAATACGCCAAGGGCATACTTTCCGAAATTGTAGCTAATCCCGGTAAACCGTATCACACGGAATTCCGCTTTCTGCATAAAAATGGCGACTTTATCTGGGTAGAAGGCATTATCGCAAATTACCTGCAGAATGAAAACATCCGGGCGATTATTTTTAATTACCGTGACGTTTCCGAACGTAAAAAAGCCGAAGAGGCCTTGCAAAAAAGTGAGATCCGTTTCAGGTCGCTGATAGAAAACAATAACGACATGATTTCGTTGATGGATGACAAATTTACGATTGTCTACAGAAGCCCTTCCACCAACCGGATCATGGGATGGACAAATGAAGAAATGAAAGGAATGAATGGTACTGTCAATATTCATCCGGAAGACAGGGACCATGCTTCAGCAGTTCTAAATGAACTATTTGCCAATCCTGGTAAGCCCATAGATACTGCTTTTCGGAATCTGCATAAAAACGGACATTATCTGTATGTGGAAGGAACTGCAGTAAATTTACTCGATGACCCGAATATAAACGCCATCGTGTTTAATTACAGGGATGTCACCCAAAGAAAAAAAGCGGAAGACGCCCTTCTTAAAAGCGAAGCCCGCTTCAGAACCCTGATTGAAAACAACAACGACATTATCTCCCTGCTGGACGACAATTTCAAGGTAATTTACCGTAGTCCCTCCGCTTCGCGCATTATGGGGTGGACCAATGAAGAAATCATGACTCAAGATGGTACGGTACTGGTGCATCCGGACGAGATAGAGGATGCAAAAAAAATGGTTCAAAAAATACTGACCAGTCCGGGACTCCCTATTCAGACACTTTTCCGCAACCGCCACAAAAAAGGCCACTATGTTTGGCTGGAAGGAGTGGTAACCAACTTGTTACATGATCCGAACGTGAACGCCCTTGTTTACAATTACAGAGACGTTACGCGGAGAATAGAAACCGAGGAGGAGATAAGAAAACTTAATGAAAACCTCGAACAGAAAGTGCGAGAACGCACCTCGGAACTCGAAAGAACTATAAAAAACCTGAGAGAAAGTGAAGGCAAGTTTGAAAAAGTATTCCGTGCTAATGGCACTGGAATAACGATTCTTCGCATGTCAGACCTGACTTACGTCGACGTTAACGAAGCTTTCGAAAAGATGACCGGCTACTCCCCGAACGATGTGGTTGGTAAAAAAACAAGCGAAGTGAACCTAGTTGTTAATCTAAAAAACCGAGAGGAGATCGGTGAGAAACTGAGATCGACCGGGTCGGTGAAGAATCTCGAAATTTCGTTACTCACTAAGTCGGGAAAAATTATAGAAGTGCTCAGTGCCGCTGAAATATTTACATGGGAAGACGAGCGTTACGTGTTAAACATTCTTTACGACATTACCGAACGTAAACGTATGGAAGAACAACTCGTTGCAGTTAACAAAGAACTGGAAGCGTTTACCTATTCGGTGTCTCACGATTTGAGGGCGCCGCTACGTGCGGTAAACGGGTATGCCCAGATCATTACCGAAGATTACGGGAAAAATCTGGACGAAAATGGAAACCGCATCCTTGAAATAATTAAGTACAATGCCACCAAAATGGGCACGCTCATTGACGACCTTCTCACATTTTCAAGACTTGGAAGAAAAGACATACAAAAAAGCAACATCGACCTGAATGTATTGGTAGAAGGGGTGATGATAGAATTAAACAAATCGGTGAGTTACAAAGCGAAAATAAAGATCGGAAAATTACATCACGTATACGGACACTACGCCCTGATTAACCAGGACGTAATTAACCTAATCGGAAATGCAATTAAATACTCTTCACACAAAGAAAAGCCACTTGTGGAAATACGTACTGAGCAAAAAAACGGAGAAGTTGTTTTTAGTGTAAAAGACAATGGTGCCGGATTTGATATGCGCTACGTGGATAAACTCTTCGGTGTGTTTCAACGTTTGCATTCTGATGAAGAATTTGAAGGCACCGGTGTGGGACTTGCCATTGTACACCGCGTGATCACCAAACACGGTGGCAGAGTTTGGGCAACCGGAGAACCCGAAAAAGGAGCACTCTTTCAATTTACATTACCCGAAAATCAAATACTATGAAAAACAAAGTTGAAATTCTTTTAGTAGAAGACAATATGCACGACGCCGAGTTGGCCATTCGTGCCCTGAAAAAAAGTAACCTGGTAAATAACCTGGTACATCTCAAAGATGGAGCAGAAGCCCTGGATTTTATTTTCGCGGAAGGCAACTACAAAGACCGGAGCATGGAAAATACACCGCGTGTTATTTTGCTGGATCTTAAGATGCCCAAAGTAAGCGGTATAGAAGTCATCAAAAAATTAAAATCGGACGAGCGAACAAGGAAGATCCCCATAGTTGTGCTTACTTCCTCCAAAGAAGACCCGGACATAAAGACCTGTTACGAACTGGGTGTTAATAGTTACGTTGTAAAACCTGTAGACTTCGAAGCTTTTGTTAAAGCTGTAAACGAACTGGGATTGTACTGGATGCTCCTGAATCAACCACCTCTCTAAGGTATGGAAATGAACAGAAAGAAAATACGGATCCTTCACCTGGAAGATTTAAAAAGCGACGCCGAACTCATAGAACGGGAATTAAAAAAAGGCGGACTACTTTTTGAGAAGCTTGTTGTGAGCACACGGCCTGCCTTTATAAAAGCTCTGGAAGAATATGCTCCCGACGTTATCCTTTCTGACCATGCTCTTCCTGCGTTTGACTCTGTGCAAGCCCTGCAACTGGTTAAAGAAAAGGGACTGCACGTACCCTTTATCCTTATTACATCGTCCATGACGGACGAATTCGCTGCCAGCGTGATGCGCGAAGGAACTACGGATTACATTATTAAAGATCGTCTTCAGCGCCTTCCTTCAGCAATTCTCAATTCTCTCGAAAAATTCAGATTAGAACAAGAAAAAAAAGAATACCGCGAGCAAATTGCGCGCAACGAAAAACGCTTCCGTACCCTCATTGAAAAAAGCAAGGACATGCTAACCCTTACTTCTGCGGAAGGAAAAATTACGTATGCGAGTCCTTCAATTACCGATATATTTGGCTACACCCCGGGAGAAATTCCCCAAGCACTGGCTTCGGATTTTATTCACCCGGATGAAACCGAACTATATCTTGAAAACAGGAGGAAAGCTTTAGCTACACCTGGCCAATCAATTTCTTATCAACTCCGTTTAAAGCACAAGTCGGGAACATGGATCTGGTGCGACATTACACTTACCAATTTATTGCATGAACCCGAAATTAATTCAATGGTGGCCAACTTCAGGGATATTTCAAAAAAGAAAGTTTTGGAGCATGAAAAGGAATTCGACCGCATCAATCTGAATGCACTCATTAATAACACCAATGATCTGATGTGGAGCTTAGACCGGAATTTTAACCTTCTCACTTTTAATACGCCATTCAGAAATGGGATACTTCGCTTTACGGGTGATTTTCCGGAAAAAGGAATCAATTTTTTTGATTTGAATTTATCGAAGGAAGATAGAGATCAGATTAAAAATTATTGCGAACGCGCTTTTGCCGGCGAAACGTTTACTGAAACGGTTTATGTCAGTCAACCAACAGAATCTTTTGTGGAAATTTCTTATTACCCGATTCGGCAGGGCGATATTATTATTGGCACGGCGTGTCACTCCCGAAACATTACAGAAAGAAAAAAGGCGGAATCGGAACGGGAAAAAATAGTGCTTGAACTTATTCAAAGAACCAAGAGTCTGGAACAATTCGCGTACATCGTTTCGCACAACCTACGTTCACCTATTGCCAACATACTTGGTATTTCCAGTGTTTTAAAGAGCGACATTTCTGAAGATGACCGTGAAAAAAGTCTGGGTTATTTATTTGAAGCCATTGCCCGTCTCGACGATATTATCAAAGACCTCAACTCTATATTGGAACTACGATCGGAACTGGCCGGGCAAAAACAAGTCATCTTTTTTTCTGAAATGATCAGCAGCATCGAAACCAGTATTCAGAACCTTCTTAAAGAAAATATGGTTCAGCTCATTACCGATTTTACAGCCATTGATAAAATCACCACCGTAAAAGGCTATATCTACAGCGTGTTCCTCAATCTTATCTCCAATAGCATCAAATACAAACAGAGGAATTTACCTGTTATCATCCATATGAGAACAGAGGCAATCGATAAGACACTAAGAATTTATTATAAGGACAATGGTATCGGCATCGATCTGGAGAAATACGGAGATAAACTTTTTGGTCTGTACAAACGGTTTCATCCTCAAATTGAAGGAAAGGGATTGGGTCTGTTTATGGTGAAAACACAAATAGAAACACTCGGTGGCAGTATTCACGCAAAAAGCGAACCCTATAAAGGCATTGAATTTATCATAGAACTACCTCTTTCCTAGTTTTTGATTTCAACTAAAAGCGCCACCACGGAGTTGTGGTGTTTGGCTCAGTTACCTGCAACACTTCACCTATCATTGGTGTTACCACATTTACCTCTAACTCCCGGGCTCTTGCCAAAACCCTTTCTATTGGTTCATCCCAGGCATGCATGGCCAGACTGAATTTTCCCCAATGTACAGGCAGTAGCATTTTTGTTTTTAAATCTATGCTCGCCTGCACAGTTTCTTCAGGCATCATGTGAATGTGCGGCCAGGATTTATTATACTGCCCTGATTCCAAAATCGCAAGATCGAAGGGACCGTGCTTGTCACCAATAGTTTTAAAATGACTGTCGTAACCCGAATCACCTCCGAGAAATAAACTATACTCGTTGGTCTTTAAAATAAACGACGACCATAAACTTTGTCCCCTCTTCACTCCTCTTCCTGAAAAATGTCGTCCAGGAGCAGCCGTGATCTGCAGTGCTTCGTCATGAGTGGTGTCCCACCAATCCATCTCGCAAATGTGTTTTGCATCAATTCCCCAATGTTCGAGGTGAGAGCCGACACCTAAAGAACAAACTACTTTTTTGACTTTGTTTTTCAACTTTAAAAGAGTCTTGTAATCCAGGTGATCGTAATGATCGTGTGTTAAGATCAGAATATCAATTTTCGGAAAATCTTCTACGTCGTAAGCATCACTTCCTTTAAAGGCTTTTACCATAAACGATACCGGCGCAGCGTTTCCACTAAACACAGGGTCTACCAGAATATTCATGCCATTTAGCTTTATAAAATAAGACGAGTGTCCAAACCAGATGACAATGGGTTTATCATGTGTCAACTGTTTAAGATTGGTTTTAACCGAAGGTAAAGTAACCGGTGGTTTTACCTGTTTGGGTTTGTTTAAAAATTCCCGCATGGTTTTAAAAAAAGAAGCGTCCTCTGCCATGGCATTGGTTTTTGACAGATTTTGAAATGAACCGTTCTTATAATTCGGGGAAGCTTTTATTTTTTTAAGTCGTTCACCCTTAGGTAGTTTTCCGTATATACAAAGTGACATGATTTATTTTTACAATAAATGTCTCAATTATTTTTTATATTTACATATCTCAAATTAAACATAACAAGCAAACAGACAGAGTAAGCGTATGACCATTTCAGATGTTTCATTTGAGAAAAAAAGTGTTTTTATTTCCCGCAATTTAGCCCCCATTAGTCCTTTGCTGGTGCGCTTAAATTCAATGGGTTATGAGGTTGTTCATGAATCATTGATCAGGATCAGCCGCATTCGTTTCACGCACACCCCTCCTACGCAGTGGATCTTTTTTTCAAGTAAAAACGCGATCACACATTTTTTTGAGCAAAATCCCGAGTTAAGAGTGGATGTAAAATTTGCTGTGATGAGTCCGGTATCCGCCGAGTATCTGGCCGAATTCGGCAAAAAAGCCGATTTTATTGGTCAGGGTACCGATGTGATTCAGATAGGCAAGGATTTTGCCACTGTTATTAAGGACGATACTGTTCTCTTTCCTCAAGCGATTGATTCGCTCCAAACAATTCAGAAACAACTCTCGTTTACCAATATCTGCCACAACTTATTTGTGTATAAAACCAATGTGCGGACTGATTTTTCCATTCCTTCGTCACAAGTGCTGGTGTTTACCAGTTCTTCCAACGTGGAGGCCTATTTCGAAAAGTACAAGCTGGAGAGGGATCAAAAAGTGATCGCTATTGGAAGCACTACCTTATCTAAACTCCGCGGTTACGGCATTAAAGACGTAGCTCTACCCTCTTCTTTTGATGAAGTGGCCCTTCTGCAGGTAATTCTTGAACAGCTGGAGGTAAAAGTGGCGTCTTCTTCACGGGTAAAGAAGTAATTTTTTTAATTCTCAGCTTCTTTTATTCTTTAAAAAACACCCTGTAATTAAAAACGGATTTTTAAATTATTTTATCCATTTCTCGACTCCGCTCGAAATGACAACTCCGCTCTATAATGACAGATTCGCTCGGAATGACTTTGGTTTCGTTAACATTCCTTCAGAACATCGCTTATAAGCCCTGTCACTTCGAGCGAAGTCGAGAAGCATATTCTTAGACCATACGTGGAGTAACGGAGTTGTCTTACTAAACAATCATCTGATCCAATCGAAAGAGTTGTCACGAAAAACCGTCACTTCGAGCGGAGTCGAGAAGCACATTCTTAGACCATACGTGTAGTAACGGAGTTGTCATACTAAACAATCATCTGAGCCAATCGAAAGAGTTGTCACGAAAAACCATCACTTCGAGCGGAGTCGAGAAGCACTCCTATGAGAACTCTCATTTAAACATGCAGAATATTCCTTTAACTTTTCAAGGTTATTATAAATAAGCGCTTCCTTCTTTTTACGGCTCCAATCCTTTATTCTCTTTTCCCATCTTATCGCCTCATTGAAATCACTAAAAGCCTCACAATAAACCATTTCAACTGGCCTCCTTGCGTAAGTGTAACAACCAATATCCGATCCACTGTTATGTTCCATCAACCTTCTTTCAGGACTATTTGTAACACCCGTATAATAAATGCCATCAGAACATTTAAGTATGTACACGTACAAGAATTTTCGAGTATTCATATTTACATTTTTAGAATATATCCAATCACTTACATTCAAATTGAACCAGTTTATTAAACTTGTTATGAGTCATGATTCATTTCTCGACTCCGCTCGAAATGACAGGCTAAAACAAACTCAACTGAATGGCATTGGCTTTGTAGTTAAAATCAGAACAATTAAACTCAAAAGGAGTAGTTTCTTTAATAAAACGTGTACGCGAAAGTTTAAAGAGTTGGGAAATGGATTCGGCAATTTTACCCTCTCCCCGCATGCGTGTGCCTATGCGGCTGTCATTCACATTGCCACCGTGACACTCACTGATCTGTGACCAGACTTTATCCGCCCTGTCCGGGAAGGTCTTATACAACCAATCCTTAAAAATATCACCAATAGCGCCGTTCAATCTCACAATGGTCATACCTGCAGAACTTGCCCCCGCATTTCCCGCCTGTTCTAACACGGAAGGTACGTCATGGGAATTAATTCCGGGAATAATGGGAGCCACCAATACACCTACCGGAATTTTATATTTGGCAAGCGTTTCAATCACCCCTATCCTGCTTTTATAGCTGGCCGTGCGAGGCTCCAGTAATTGTCTTACACCTTCATCTGTTCCTGTTACCGAGATCATTACATGCACCAAATTACCTTCAGCCAGACGTGACAATAAATCAAGATCTCTCTTTATCAACGCGTTTTTTGTGACAATAGAAATCGGGTGTTTGTATTTTAAACAGGTTTTGAGAATGTTTCGTGTTAACTCCAAATCACGCTCCACGGGCTGGTAACAATCCGTGTTACCTGACAACATGATCGGTTTCGGTTTCCAGCTTTTTTTACTGAAGGTTTTCTCCAGAACCTCGATAACATTTTTCTTGACAATTATTTTCCGTTCAAAATCCAACCCGGCGCTATAACCCCAGTATTCATGCGTATTGCGTGCATAACAATAAATACAACCATGCTCACAGCCCTGGTAAGGATTTAAAGAATAACCAAAACCCAGATCTTCACTTTCTACTTTATTGATAATGGTTTTTGGCCAGGTATAAATAAGTTCCGTTTTTTCTTTTTGAAGAAAACCTTCATCCAGACCTTCGATGTGGTCCTGAACATATTCTTGTTTTAAAAATCTATTATGTGTGTTTAACTGAGCGCCACGGCCCTTAAAATAATTGTCGACTACCGGATTTTCCATGGATGATGAACTTCCACGAAGTTACACCATAACATAGCAGTTACTTGCTATGATTTATAGTATTACTTATACTGGTAGATGCTCGTGTTGATTAGTTCTGTTTTTTAAAGAACCAAACTCGCTCCTCATTCTTATTTTACGGATGGCTTTGTTGGCTCGTTCTGTGGCCACATGCTCTTTATAGGTCAGCCAGTTTTTACCAAAAAGTTTATTCAGAAATTTATCGAGAGGCATGTAAACAAACAAACTGAGCAAACCTTTTATTTTTGCAGAAAGACTCTGCGCCAGTTTGCGGTAGCTCACTGAAAAGCCACCATCCAAATAAGTAATGTAATGCCAGTAACCACTGGGCATAAAAAGTGTATCGCCTGGATTTAAAACACACTCCATGGATTCCACATAACGCAGGCCGGGATATTTGATGTAATCCGGACGATCAAGATCCACCAGCGAATGCGTATTCAGTGGTAGTTTATACAAGAGCCTGGAATACTCCGGTGAAATTAACACTACTTTTTTTCTTCCATAAAACTGCGTAAGCAGCACATTCGACATATCCATATCCTGGTGAATACGCACCTTTACTCCTTTCGCTCCAAAAAACATAAAACCCATTCTTCCCAGAATACCTTTAAAAATCGAGGGACAAGGAAAATCTTTTCTCAGTTGCGGTCGCACTTTAAACATATTAAACAAAAACATGCGCAGGGTTCCGGGCTCGTCCTTTAATAAAGTTCCGGCATATTCTTTAAAAGTCATTTTAAGATCAGGCGTTGTAAATGCGGAAGCATGATTGGGATTGGCGTTGTCAAAAACATCCACTTCAACGTCTCCACATATCTTTTGGATATAGTCCATACTCCATTTTTCTCCTGCCGGAGTGTTTTGGGTGAGACCTTTTATAATAAGGGGCCTCTGAGGAAGAAGATAGTTTCGTTTAAAATCTTCATGACTGATTGTGTTTACTATATCAATACCTGTTGTTTTCATAGGATAGTAAGTTTAAATCGTTATGTAAATTTTGGGCCTGCGGCTTCACCGCCTCATACTACTTTGCTGGGATTTGTACCCACAAAATTAAATACGATCCGGCTCTTTGCTTCCGGTTATTCCACAAAAAATGCTAAAGCCGGAAGCTCCATACCTTTAGTTCAGAGCCCTAACCTTTTTTGTTAAGACAATTAGAAGGGGAAATACCCCTGCTACCAATTGTAGCATTTTTTTATAGTGTTGATTTTAAGGTCTATTTTTGAAGTAAGAATATGTTTGCCATTATTGACATAGAAACCTGTGGGGGGAAATTTGAATTCCGTAAAGGAAGAATTACCGAAATTTGTATTTTAAAACACGATGGCCTGAGCGTAATCGAAAAATTTACCAGCCTCGTAAATCCCGAATGCAACATTAGTCCTTACTTTGCCGGCCTTACAGGTATTACTAACGATATGGTGGCAGACGCGCCCCGTTTTCACGAGATCGCACCAAAGATCCTGGAAATGACGGAGGGTTGTATTTTCGTGGCGCACAATGCAGGATTTGACTATGGCTTTATTAAAGAAGAATTTAATTCTCTGGGATATAAATACAAAAGGGAAACTCTTTGTACCGTGAGGTTGAGCCGGAAATTACTTCCCGGGAGGATTTCCTACAGCCTTGGACACCTTTGCGCGTCTTTAGGTATAGAAATTTTTGGCAGACACCGTGCCGAAGGCGACGCGGTTGCTACCTCCATTTTGTTTGATTTACTCATCCAGTTAAAAGGACAACACCCCCAATACAAAAATATGGGGGTAGAAGAAATTATGGTGCGCCGGGTTGACAAAATAAAACAGTACATTTTAAATAAGTTACCGGAAGAGTGCGGCGTATATTACTTTTTAAATAAAAAGGGTGAGATCATCTACATTGGTAAAAGCACCAACATGTACAACCGGGCTCAAAGTCACTTTAACAGCGAGCGTAACAAAAGCAAAAAAATGCTAAACGATCTTTACAATGTGGACTTTGTAACGACCGGTAGCGAGCTGATAGCACTTCTGCTGGAGTCAGAAGAAATAAAAAAACACAAACCAAAATACAACCGCATGCGTAAATCGGAAGAATTTACCCATTGCATTGATTATTTTACCGATAAGGAAGGTATTCTTAATTTTAAGCTGGTACCCTTCGAAGAAAGCGAAAATAGTCTGCTCAGCTTTACCAGTTATTCTTCAGCGCGTGAGCGGCTGGATCAACTCATTGACAAATACGAGCTTTGCCTGCGTTACTGTTCACTTACCGGAGAAGAGTCCATTTGTTTTAACCACCAGATCAAAAAATGCAATGGTATTTGTGCGGGACAGGAAGAAAAGGAGTTTTATAACGAACGGGCACAAAAGATCATTGAACAGTTTTCGTTTAAAGAAAAAGACTTCGCTATTCTCGATAAAGGACGCAACCCAGACGAGATTTCGGTGGTGGTGGTCGAGAATGGACACTACGCAGGCTTTGGCTATTACGATACCTTTGAACAGCTATCCGACCCCGAAGAACTGAAAGGTTTTATAAAACGTACCCGTTATTATCCCGATTCGGATGACCTGGTGAGGCATTTTGTAAAACAAGGCAACAAAAAAATAATAAAATTGGGTCAAAAAAAAGCCTCTACGGAGGAAGACTATTTTTAAACGACCGGTTGCACCCCTTCTTCCGGAATTTTTGATCACCATCAAAAAAAATAACAACCGTCTGCTAATTCAGAAAAAATAAAAAAAATCATAAAAGCGAAAAAAAATCCGGATAATTTGAATTTGCACTTGCATTATGAAAAGACATTGTGTAATTTTGTCTCATAAAGTTTTCCTTTTTTTTGGGTAAAAGGAAGATTAAAGGCCCCGATAGCTCCCCGCGATTCGGGGCCTTACCTTTTAACCACATTCCTGAAAGCCTTACCTATAAAGGCATAGAAAGAAAAAAAACTCCTCCTCGTCCTTCCCCGATTTTTTTATTAAACGTTGGAACTTTTTTTCACCGATCTTTTTCACAGTTTCACCTCAATTAAAAAAAGTGTGTTACAGGAAGGGCATTTAAATTTCTTCCTGAGCAGAAAAAAAACGCACACTCTAAAGATTTTGCCTATTTAATAAAAGTATAGTAGTTAGTTAAGTCTTATGACTAAAGTGTTACAGTTTATTAATTAAAATTACCGGAACAATTCTATAAGGTCTTCCGTAACACGTTTGGGCCTTTTTGTAATCGCATCCAGCAGAGTCCAGGTGGTTTTTACTTTGGCGAGTTCTTTTGAAGAATCCAGATCGGTAATATTCACGTAGCGTTCTGACTTTGCTCCTTCACTTTTGCCTACCCAGGTTGTTGCAATCAGGCGACTGTTTAAAAACCCTGGTCTTAAATAATCAATTTCATGTCGAATAACCACCCAGATGTTTTCTTTTTTCATTTGTTCCGTGGCAAGAAAATCCCAGTGCGCTATGGCTGCCTCCTGCACCCATTTTAAATACGTCACGTTGTTTACGTGGCCCAATTGATCGATGTCACCAGGATAAATAGTAATGGGATAAGTAAATGTAGTGGCCTGCATAAAGATGAGATTTAAAAGTGTAAAGATACATGGTACGTTGATCAACATCCGGAAAATTCCGGTAAACTCATAAAAAAAGCCCCTAAAAGGGGCTTTTCATGAACTTAGATTATTTTTTTCGGAGGTAATAGAAATCTTTACCACTGGCATTAAGATTTTCCAACTTATATTCGTAATGATCCTGAATCTTAAATTTAGTAACCTCATAAGGTGTAGCAATACCAGGCTTGTAGTAGATATTAATAAGTGTATTGCCTGTGTTCAGATATTCCAGTTTGTACTCAAAATCATAAATACCCGCTCCGGTAATGTCTTTTCTAAACATGGTGTCTGTAAGAGCAATCGTCCAGTCTACTGCTGTAATGGCTGTTTGAGTTCCTACTGTCTGAATATACTGATAACACTTCCAAACGCCTTTTAAAGGATATTGGGTACTGTCCACAACTACAGGTTCAACAGGAGCTTCATAACGAGTCAATGCAACCTCATCCTTTTCGCAGGATGTAAAGAACGCTACAGCAGCAAGTAAAGAGACTATTTTTTTCATGAGTAAGTAATATTATAAATTCAAAGTTAACAAATTATTTTCTACACGCAAGTACTATCTTTTTTGTGGTCCGGACAAATTTATTTTGTTAAATCCGTGTGTAAGAGCACATTTATGTACGCTTTCTTTCAAAAAAACTCAAATCCTATCTGTTCATCAGGACACCTAAAAACAAAAATTAAGTCGCTTGCAACCAAAAAACGTTTGAATTATTTTACCTGGAAACAAAAAAACTATTCGTGGAGATTTTCTAAATAAAATAACGCTTTCCAGTTTAAGTTCCATCTGGAATTTTATCTAATTCAGGAATTCTGTTCTTAAAGCGCGGAAATTCCATCGTTGTCCATTTTACGGAAAAAGCATCCATTTTATGGAAAAACAATTTCTATTTCCAATACAGCACATTTTAAAAAGCTTTGCAAACAGGGCGTTCCATGGCATTTTAAGTTAATTTTATTTCCGGCACGTGAATTGAAATTGGCGGCAAACCATTCAAAAAAACTCAGGGTGCAGAAGCAAAAACAAATTCCCCTTTCTAACTTATGTAAGAGAATAAAGGTTTATGTAAATATTTTCCTTCGTTTCGGTATTTCCTTTGACCCTGTAATCGCACTCATAAAATAATTAATAAACCATATGAAAAAAACACACACCCCAAAAAAAGCAGAATCTTCTGAGTTTCCGGTCCGCAGGACGGAAACAAGATTCTCAAAAAACAACCTGATGCACGCGGTCATTTTCTTCCTGCTTGTATTTCAAACAGGAAGAATCCAGGCACAGGCCTGCGCTGTAACTATCAGTAAAACACCGAGTCTGCAGGTTTGCGCAGGCACGCAGGTAACTCTGTCAGCCTCTACAAGCTTTATAAGTCTGGGAACAGGCTCTGATGGAAACGTAAGTATCAACTCTACATATTACATGGACAATGTACGATCTGCGGTAGTTGGTACAAACAACTCAGGAGTTAATAAAGTAAGAGTAAGCAGCACAACAGGATTTGCCGTAGGTAACGAGGTAATGGTAATTACCATGATTGATGGCAACACCTCAGGTAATCTGGTGGGCAGATATGAATTTAAAACCATTTCTTCCATCTCTGCCGATACTTTATTATTTACACAAGCACTTACAAATGCTTACACAGCCTCTTCCACCATTAAACACCAGGTGGTTAAAGTACCACAGTTTAATAATGTGGTAATAACCAATGGAGGTTACGTAACCTGTAATGCCTGGAATGGAACAACCGGTGGTGTTTTATGTTTCAGAGCGCAGGGCGCTGTGAGCGTAAATAATGGTGGGATTATTTCCGCCGATGCCAAGGGTTACCGCGGGATAAGTCACAGCACTTTTTACAGACTTTATAACGGAGCACAGGGCGAAGGAATTTACGGCCAAGGTTATACAGGTGCCAGTTCAAACGGTTCGAACGGAAGCTGGAATAATGCCAACGGAAACGGTGGCGGTGGCGGAACTGGATTACAGGATGCAGGTGGCGCCGGTGGTGGTTCTTACGGAACAGCAGGAACAAACGGAGCAGCCAATGGCGGACACAATGGTGGAACAGCAGGTTCAGTAATCGGTTCTTCAAGTTTGACTCTTTTATATTTAGGAGGTGCTGGAGGAGAAGGTGGTTCTGACGAAGACGGTGGATCACCCGGAAGCGGCGGAAATGGTGGTGGAATTATCTTTATATCCGCCAATTCCCTTTCAGTAAACGGTAACATTAGCAGCGCAGGAGCAAATGGTGGGAACGGTAACAATACAGGTGGTGGTTCTGGTTGCGGTATGGCCGGCGGCGGCGGCGGCGCAGGCGGAAGTATTTATTTATCCTTAAATTCTTTCTCAGGATCAGGAAGCAATATAACAGCCGCTGCTGGTGCAGCAGGTCTTAATAACGGTTGCGGTGGTAACGGAGGAAGTGGTGGAACAGGAAGAATCCGCATCGATATGCCCGGAACTATTCCTTCTACCAGTCCTGTTGCTTATGCAGGAACTGTTCCTCCCCTCACAGGTTTAACCTATTCATGGTCTACCGGAACAAGTGCTTCCAGCATTGTGGTAAGTCCAACCATTACAACTAATTATTCAGTAACTATTACTTCCACAACAGGCTGTACAGGCTCAGGTGCTATGGCAACGGTAACCGTAAATGCAGCACCTGCTCTAAGTATTTCAGGAACATCAACATTGTGTGCAGGACAATCTGCGACCTTAACAGCTAACGGTGCGAGCACCTATACCTGGAGCAATGGTTCCAATGCGTCCTACATTGTTGTAAACCCTTCTTCTACGACCACTTATTCCCTCAACGGAAAAAGCGCCGCAGGATGCCAGGGTGCAACCGCGGTAAATGGAGTAACTGTAAATTCAAATCCGGTAATTACTGTAAACAGCGGAGCTATTTGCAGCGGAGATTCTTTTACGATATCGGCTAACGGAGCAAGCTCTTATGTTTACCAGGGCGGTTCAATGGTGGTGACCCCATCTTCCAACTCTTCTTATACGGTTACAGGAACCGACGCTAACGGCTGTCAGGGAAACACTGCCACCAGCAGCGTAACAGTAAACCCTTTACCAGTATTAAGCATCAGCGGTCTCACATCTGTGTGCGAAGGAAGTACAACGACCTTGACAGCATCTGGCGCAAATACCTATGTGTGGAGTGACAATTCCACCGGGCCGGGATTGGTAGTTACACCAAGTGTAACAACTACCTACTCTTTAATTGGTACCAGCACCGACGGTTGTATGAATTACAGTAATACCACCGTAACCGTAAATTCAATACCTATGGTAACCATCAGTGGAACCAACGCTCTTTGTCAGGGTACTTCAATTATTTTAACAGCCAGTGGGGCGAATACTTACGCATGGAATAACAGTGTGAGTAATTCATTCAACGTGGTTTCACCAGCAGCCGATACCACTTACGAAGTTATTGGAACCAGCGTACAGGGTTGTACAAACTCAGCCGT
>CAZMHW010000034.1:0-15703 GCA_964566105.1 uncultured Akkermansia sp. | reverse complement strand
ATTAAAAAGTTACAGCGTGTTTTGAATATTTTTGAGTAAAATCAGACAATCCAGAACAACACATGACTTTAGTCAAATAATTTAAATGGAGATGGAAAATATCAAATTTATACTTTCGCCCGCAAAATTTATGCGGGCGAAAGCGTGTTTTACTGCCGGATTACTTTTAATGTTTTGGTTTGTTTACCATCCTTTAGCTCAACAAAATAGATACCTTTAGCATGCTCTTTCAAATCTAGCTCTGTATTGCCAGGCAAAATCTGTTCTTCTAAAAGGATTTGTCCGATTGAATTAAATAACTTAACTCTCAGACTTCCGTTAGTTTCTATTGTAAAGCGTCCGTCGTTAGGATTAGGATACAAGTTAAATCCAACTGTCCAGTTTGCAGGATTTGCCTGTATGCCAAGACAATCGCTCACTGTCTGCGTGTAAACAGCGGTATTTACACATCCGTTAGCATCGGTGCCGGTAACGGTATAGGTACTCGTAAGTGTTGGTGTTACCAAAATAGTTGCGGTAGTCATACCTCCACTCCAAACATACGAACTTGCCCCGTTTGATACCAACGTAACACTTTCCCCAACACAAATGAGCGAAGAAGAACTGTTTACCTGAACCTGTGGAAGAGCATTTACATTTACATTTATATAAGCTGTGTCCGAACAGCTTCCATCCATACCGATAACCATATAGGTAGCGTTTGAAGTAGGTGTAGATACGATTGTACTGGTTAATCCACCTGTATTCCAGGAATACGTAGCAGCTCCTGTCGCTGAAAACGTCGCTGTTTCGCCAGCACAAAGAAGCGTTGTGCCGCTAACGGACAATGAAATGGTATTTATAACGCTTACCGTTGCAACAGCCGCTAACGGTGTTACACAACCATTTGCATCAGTTCCTGTAACCGAGTAATTTGTAGTTACTGCCGGAGACACAATATTCGAACCACTTGAATAGGTATAAGTCACGGCTCCTGAAGGCGAGAGTGTGAACATTCCTGCCGGGCAAATTGTGCCGGAGTTCAAACTCAATACCGGGAGTGGATTTACAGTTAAAAGAATCGTGGCGGTGTTTATGCAACCGTTGCTGGCCGCGCCATTTACCGTATAGCTGGTTGTTGTAGATGGCGTTACGCTTAAAATAGGACCAGTGGCGTTCGTATTCCATGTAAAACTGGTTGCACCCGTTGAAATCAGATTTACACTCTGCCCCAGACACAAAGGACCGCCCCCTGAAATAGAAATCGATGGCGACGCATTAACTATTACTGTAGCAATAACCGGCCCGGAACTGCATCCCTGCGCACTTATTCCGGTAACGGTATATACGGTAGTTGCTGAAGGGCTCACTGTAGCTGAATTGGAAGAATAAGAATAGGTGCTGGCACCTGACGGATTAAATGTGAATACTTTTCCAGCGCAAACTGAACCACTGTTAACAACCACAAGAGGAAGGTTAATCACTGTTAAGTTGGAAACAGCCACATTTGACGACAAACAGCCAACGGAGCTGGTTCCGGTTACCGAGTAAGAACTGTTACTGAAAGGTATCACCGTAGAGGAACCGCTGGAATAAGTATAGGTGGACGCTCCTGTAGGATTTAAAGTAAATACACTTCCCGAACAAACTGTGCTACTGTTTACACTAATGACAGGTCGTGCAACCACACTAACTGTGAGCACACCGGGAGCTGAAGAAACACAACCCTGGGCACTGGTTCCTGTTACTGAATAATTTGTATTGACAAGCGGTGAAACCATGTTGCTTCCGCCACTGTATGTGTAGGTTGATGCTCCACCGGGAACAATCGTGTAAACACTGCCGGAACAAACAGTTCCGTTTGAAACGGAAATTACCGGAATTGGGTTTACCGTAACGTTAGCCACTCCCGGAAAAGCAGATACACAGCCCAACACATTGGTTCCCATTACAGAGTAATTAGTGTTGGATGAAGGGCTAACAGTATAGGATCCATTTAAGAATGTATAGGTACTTGCTCCTGTTGGAACCAATGTATAAACACTGCCTGCGCAAACACCACCACTATTCATTACAATAACAGGTGCCGCGTTAACAATAACGTTTGAAATAGCCGATCCTGTTGAAACACATCCCTGGGCACTGGTACCAGAAACATAATACGTAGAATTTGTCGTAGGCGAAACTGTTGCAAGAACAGTACCTGTAGCGCCTGAAAATGTATACGTTGAAGCACCACTCGGAATCATGGTGAATGTGGTTCCCGCGCAAATATTACCACTGTTCACCGAAATAACAGGAGATGTGGCATACGTTATGAGTTTGGAAGTACTATTTGAGCAACCTGTGGTGGTATTCGTCCCAACAACACTGTAAATGGTCGTAGCTGTGGGAGTTAAACTCACATTGGCTGTTAACGCGCCTGTACTCCAGGTATAGGTACTGGCGCCACTCACGGTTTGAGTAACAGATGCACCGTTACACACTACTGAAGATCCTGAAATGCTTAATACAGGTAGAGAGTTTACAGTTACTATGGCAACAGCCGTATTGGTTGATGCACAACCTTGAGCACTGCTACCTGTAACAGAATAGTTTGTAGTAACGGTTGGGCTGACAACTGATGAACCACCACTCATCACATAGCTGGTGGCACCGGACGGATTTAGAGTAAAAGACTTACCAATACAAATTGCACCACTGTTTACCGTAATGGTTGGTGAAGGATTTACAGTGATAGTTTGAGTAGCAGGTCCAGAACATCCGTAGTTATTCGTTACGTTCACAGTATAAACAGTTGTAGCAGCAGGACTCACAATTACAGAAGCTGAACTTAAAGCTCCGGGATTCCATGTGTATGAAGAATAATTAGTCGTGCAATTGGCCAGACCTGAGATCCAGTCGGTGCTAGTATTCATATTCACAAGTGTACCATGATTGTCAGAGACGGTCTGATCTGTTACACTGTTATGGCCCGGACCGTCTTCCAATTTGTAGTAGGCTACCAAACCGTATTCATTGCCGGTTAAACAGGAGTTATAATTTGCTGTGATCTCAGAGGAGGTCCTTGCTGTATTCCAGATACGGATATCATCCATAGACCCGGTGAAATTATTTGGCGCCTCCGGCGTGTAACCATTATAATTCTGCAAACCAATTTTAATTGTACCAATGTTGTTGTATAAAGAAACATATGGAGAGGAACCTGTATGATCCACGCCATCTACATAAATTTTACCAACCCCGTAAGTACCGTAGTTATGATCCCAAACAACCGCCACATGATGCCAGCTGCCATCGTTTACCGGAACATTACCCATAATGTAACTATTTCCCCAGCCCACAAAGGTAGGTATACCGGAAGCGTCCAGATAAAAAGCCTTTTCGCCCGGATCCCAGGAAGCATTCGAATTTTCGCTGATGAGAATGGCTTCTGAATAACCGGTTGTTTTGATCCATGCTTCGATACTGAAATCCGCCTGTCCCATTTCTGTAATGGCAGAATTCGTCTCAATGTAATCGTCTATTCCGTCAAAATTAAGACCATAAGCTGAAGAGGATTGATTCACTGCCAGGGCCGTTGTGAAACCCGAGCAAATTGTTTGACTTGAAGCGGAGACAGTGACCACCGGGGCAGGAGATACAATTACTTTTCTGGTAACCGAATGCGAACAACCTGTTAATGTATTACTTGCAGTTGCCACGTAGGTGGTGCTGATGGTTGGTGTAGCACTGATTGAAAGCGCTCCTGAGCCCGTACTCCATGAAAACGTATGCGAAGTGCCATTGACTGTAGCTGTTTCTGTTATCCCTGAACCGAGGCAAATAGCTGTACTACCTGCCACAGCAACTGTAGGTGCCGGGGTAACGTTTACCTGCAGGGTAGCATTATCTGTACACCCATAAGCATTGGCTCCGGTTACTGTATAGATCTGTGAAGTAGACAAGGCCTGAGGAATACCATCTTTTGCACCACCCGACCAGGTGTAGGTTACCGCACCATAACCCTTGAGGGTCAGGCTTGAATTTTGACAGGCATTTACTGCAGGTGGAAATTTAGTCTGGTAACGGATAATTAATGTTCCGCTATTTAAAAATCCCTGCCAACCGCCCCAGCCAACAAAATACATTTTAAAGGTATTCGAACCTCCATACACATAATTTGGAAACGGGGCTGTGGTGGTAAAAGACTGTGTCGTAGACCAGTGTTGAAGAATAGGATAACCCACGCGCTGATCAGCCACCTGCATATCCGCACCGGCGCCTGATCCACCCCATCCCTGATCGACTACATCACAGGTAAGATCTATTCCAACAACAATTCCACCTGGAGGCACCGGATCTGCAAAATTCCAAACCCACGGAGACCAGCTACTATTAGGAGTGAAACCGTAGGGTATGGCAACTGCCACTGTATAAATCGGCCCTGTGGTAACCACGGGATAAATACTGTTTGATGTCACTACAATAGGTGTTCTTACGAGACTGGTACCACAGGTATTTGTTGCCTGGGCATAATAGGTAAAACTGCTGGTTGCAGCCGTACCACTGCTTAAGGAGGAGGTGACGTAAGTACTACCTGTTCCAAGAGCCGTGCCGCCAGTTGGAACTGAGTACCAGGACACAGAATTAGTATTGCTCACAGCGCTTAGTGTAGCGGATCTTCCTGTACATGGATTCTGAGCACTATAGCTCGCAACACTCACTGGCGCGGGCGCCACACAATAGTTCATTTTCCATAAATCACTAAGAATACTGTAGTTGCCTACACCGTCGTAACCATTTCCGCCGAATAACCAGAAATTACCTAAATTATCTTTCCAGCTCGCGCGCACATAGCCCGAACCTGGATCGTTGGATGTAGCCGTAACACTTTGTGTTCCGTTATTTCCTATAATTTCATAAGCGGCGCCACGGATCCAGGCCCATTGGTTACTGGTTGTGTTGTATTTCCAAACATCATTCAAATTCTGAGAATTCGGATAATTGTTCGAAACACCATATCCTCCTTGTAAAAAAAGATTACCGTCGGTATCCGTCCAGGATGCGCCGAAATAACGTCCGCCCGGTGAGGCAGATGAGGATGGAACACTTTGAACGCCAAAAATAGAAGCTAAGGATACATAACCTGTTCCGTTCACCCAGGTCCATTGAGACGTAGACGTATTAAACTTCCAAACGTCCTGTAGAGGCCCCAGCGCGGTTGAACCATAACCTATACCACCAAACAACCACAGACTTCCGCTATTGTCAGTCCATGACGTAGCGCCATAACGGGTGCCCGGAGTTGTTGTTGCACTGGCAACGCCTTTGGTTCCATAAACACCGGTCTGACTGATAAGGTCAGTTCCATTTACCCAGGTCCAGGTACCGCCTGAAATATTGTATTTCCACAAATCGTTAAGAGAGTTTTCTGCTCCGCCACTTGCTGGCAAACCGTAACCGCCAAATAACCAGAGGTTCCCCGATGCATCTTTCCAGGAAACACTATGCCTTCTTGCTCCTGGAATATTTGTAGTAGAAGCTACTCCCAGGGTTCCATAACTTCCGTTTTGAAGCGTTAAGTTAGTTCCACTTACCCACGTCCATTGATTTGCACCGATATCGTATTTCCACAAATCGTTCAAATCATTTACGTTCCCACTTCCATCGTAACCCCAGCCACCAAACATCCACAGGTTGCCGCTATTATCCGTCCACGTTACCGCGTAAGACCTGGAGCCAGGAAGATTTGCAGCGTTGGCAACACCCTTGGTGCCGTATACTGCATTTTGATTCACAGCATCCTGACCATTCACCCAGGTCCATTGATGCGTGGAAGGATTTAATTTCCACAGGTCATTTAATTTTCCATAACCGGAAGAACAATTACCATTTCCTCCGAACATCCATAAATTACCGCTATTGTCGGTCCAGGTAGCAGCCCCTTCACGGGCGCCTGGAAGGTTTGATGAGGAGGTAGTTCCCTGAGTACCATAAATGCCCAGTTGCCCAACGATGTTTGAACCTTTTATCCATGTCCACTCCTGTGCTGAGAGGTTAGAACAAAAAATTGCCGTTAAAATTCCTAAAACAAGAATCTTAGCTGATAATAAATGTTTAATCATTTCTTTAACTTAATTTGAATAATTTGTTTGAGTACAAAGTGCGGGAGTCCAGATATAATAATCTATATATACGTAAAAGTAGTAAAAAAAGGATTCAGCATTTCCATTATTTTAAAGAAATAACTAAATCGATTTAGTAAATTAAACAAAAAAAGAGCGATCTTTTGATCGCTCTTTTTTCTAAGAAATTATTTAAAGTTAGTTTTTCACTACTTTTAAAGTTTTTGACTGATTTCCTTGTTTCAACTGAACGAAATAAATACCGTTTGGTTGATTGTTAAGGTTGAATTCGTTTTCTCCACTTGTTACATTTGAAGAATAAACTACTTCACCGATTCCGTTTAAGATTTTTACTGAAGCTGTATTTTCCAGTTGAATGGTAAAGTTACCATTGGTTGGATTTGGATACAAATTCACATTTACACCTGTATTGGAAACTTTAGTTAAACCTGTACACTCGTTTACAGTTTGCACAATTGTTGCTTTGTTAGAACAAGAATTAGCATCAGTTCCGGTAACAGTGTAGGTTGTAGTAAGTGTAGGATTAACAACAATTGAAGTTGCGTTGGAACCTGAATCCCAAACATAAGAAGTAGCACCACTTGTAGTTAACGTAGCGCTCTCACCCAAACAAATGGCTGATGAACTGCTTGCAGCTGTAACTACGGGCAGAGGATTAACCGAAATAGAAACAACCGCTGTGTTAGAACAATTTGAACTTGTTCCGGTAACCGTGTAAGATGTAGTTGTACCAGGGGTTAAAGCAACCGTGCTACCTGAAGCACTATTGCTCCATGAATAGGTATTGGCACCACCTGCTGTTAAGCTGGCAGTTTGTCCGCTACAGATAGTGGTATTACCACTCACTGTAATTGTAAGACTATTTACAACGTTGATTGTTGCTACTGCTGACGATACACAACCGTTAGCATCGGTTCCTGTTACTGTGTAAATAGTAGTTGAAACCGGAGTAACCACACCAGATCCACCAGAATACACATAAACTGAAGCGCCTGTTGGCATCAATGTAAATGAACCGCCCGGGCAAACTGCTCCACTGTTTACTGTAACAGTTGGAAGAGTATTTACAACAATTGACTGAGATGCAGAATTTGAACATCCGTTAGCATCTGTTCCAGTAACACTGTAAGTGGTATTTACTGTTGGAGCTACGGTTAATGAACTTGCTGTAGAAGTTGTGTTCCAGCTGTAAGTAGCTGCTCCAGAAACCGTTAATGTAGCAGTCTCACCCACGCAAATTGCGGTAGCGGTTGAGATACTTAGAACCGGTAAAGCCTGAACAGTAACAGTAGCGATAGCCGTGTTGGAAGAAACACATCCATTCACGTCAACACCTGTAACTGCATAAGTAGCGGTTGTTGCTGGTGTTACGTTGAAAGAACCACCAGTGATTGAATAGGTGGAAGCACCTGAACCTACAATTGTAAATGAAGACCCCAGACAAACAGATCCGCTGGTTGCGCTAACAACAGGCAATGTTAAAACAGTAACGTTAGAAACTGCAGAAACAGAAGACACACATCCTTGTGCGCTGGTTCCACTAACTGAATAGGAAGTATTGGTTAAAGGATTAACCGTAGCAGAACCGTTGGCAAAAGTATAAGTAACAGCACCTGTAGGTACCATGGTAAATACGTTACCAGCGCAAATTGATCCACTGTTAACGCCAATAACCGGTAAAGTGTTTACCGTTAGAGAAGATACAGCAGGTAAAGAAACACAACCGTTAGCATCGGTTCCGGTAACTGTGTAAGATGTATTAGAAGTTGGAGCTACTGTGTTGGTAACACTTGACAAAGTATATGTAAGAGCGCCACTTGGATTTAATGTAAATACGTCACCAGCGCATAAAGCACCACTGTTAATGGCAACAACCGGAAGTGCTTGAACGGAAACGTTTGCTACCGCAACCGCCGATACACAACCATTATTGTCGGTACCTGTAACTGAATAAGTTGTATTAGCAGCTGGAGTTACAGTAGCACTAGGAGAGGAATAGGTATAGGTAACAGCGCCGGATGGTGACAAAACAAATGAATTGCCCGCGCACACCGTACCGTCAGACACCGTAACAACTGGTAATGCATTTACAGTAACATTAGACACCGCTGTTGAAGAACATCCGTTTGCGTCTGTTCCTGTTACGGTGTAACTCGCGTCAACTGTAGGAGATACAGTATTAGATCCGTTCGAATACACATAAGATGTAGCACCACTTGGATTGATGGTAAATACAGAACCCAAACATACAGAGCCGCTATTCGCAACAACTGTTGGCAAAGCATTTACAGTAACCGAATTTGAAAATGTATTGGCGCATCCTGTAAGGGTATTTGTACCGGATACGGCATAAACAGTACTTACCAAAGGACTGTCGCTAAACACGTCCAGGTTCGAACCTCCACTCCAGGTATACGTGTCGGCACCTGAAACTGTCAGGGAAATTGCACTTCCAAGACAAACAGCTGTACCACCACCAACAGAAAGCGTCGGTAAGTTATTGACAGTTATGCTTCTTGAATCTGTGTTTTCGCATCCGTTAAGATCTGTTCCGGTTACAGTGTACACAAGACTCGTTGTAGCTGAAAAAGTAGAACCGTCAATGATTCCACCTGACCAGGTATAGGTATTAGCGCCTGTACCGGCAAGTGTGATCGCATCTCCTGAACAAACTGTTGCCGAAGGTCCGGCGTAAACAGAAGGTAATGCATTTACAGAAAGTGTTTCTGTAAATGGTGCGCTGTCGCCACTAACGTTTGAGGCAACAAGGGTAATGCTGTAGATGCCCGCAGTAGCAAAAGAAAATACGGGGTTTTGAACCGTGGCCGTAGTTGCTGTAGATTCAATGGTATAAGACCAGGCGGTTGGTGAATCGGAAGAAGCGTCAGTTAACTGAACAGTGCCTCCAACACAAATATTTGACTGGTTAATCGAGAAGCTGGCGGTCGGGACCTGCGCCGAAGCTTTGTGGGAAAAAAGAAAGCTGAGTGCGCTTATTCCCATGATGAGTACTTTGTTTTTCATGTTTCTGTTTTTTACTTGGGCTTGTTTATATTTATTTTTCTTATTTTCAATTCTCTGTTACACCTTAATGCACCTAATGGTTGGGACATTCTGAAAAAAAATTCAGAATCCTCAAATTAGTCGTAGCACATCCACTTCGGCGGAATTTTCCGCCAAAATTTAATGGTAATAAAATCTTATTGTTTAAATTGGGTGGGTGTTTTTCAGTTCTTTATAGTTCCATAGTTCAGTTCCGGTTTAGTACATATTCATTTGGGTTCAAAATTAGGTTAAGATCTTACAAAGTGACAATTTTTAAATAATTATACTTCGAAGCTCACTCATTTGAATTCCATTTTAATTCCTGATAATCTCTTTAATGTCAGATATAATTTTTTTCGCCAGGTTATCCGCTGTTGCTTCCGTCTGACTTTCACTGTATATTCTTATAATGGGTTCTGTATTACTTTTTCTCAGATGAACCCATTCCTTATCAAATTCTATTTTTACGCCGTCAACCGTATTTACCGGCTGATCTTTGTATTTATCCTTAATATCCGCCAACACTTTGTCTACATTAATCTGAGGCGTCAGTTCTATCTTGTTTTTAGAGATAAAATAATTCGGATAAGAAGCTCTTAACATGGAAACCGATTTTCCATATTTTGCCAGGTGTGTCAAAAATATCGCTATTCCAACAAGTGCGTCCCTTCCGTAGTGCAATTCAGGCAATATAATACCGCCATTGCCTTCACCACCTATTACAGCATTGGTTTCCTTCATTTTTGTAACCACGTTTACCTCTCCCACCGCGGAAGCAGAATAGGTTCCACCGTAAAGTTCAGTCACATCCCTTAAAGCACGTGTACTGGAAAGATTACTTACTGAATTACCGGTTTCTCTACATTTTAAAACGTAGTCTGCTACAGCAACCAGGGTATATTCTTCCCCAAACATTTCACCGTCTTCGCACACAAATGCAAGACGGTCAACGTCCGGATCAACACTTATACCCAAATGTGCATTTTGTCGTTTTACGGAATTACTTAGGTCCGTTAAATGTTCAGGCAGCGGTTCAGGATTGTGCGCGAAATCACCGGTAGGTTCACCATGGATGATGGTGTATTTTTTAACACCTAACTTTTCCAACAAGGCAGGCACTGCAATACTTCCACTTGAATTAATCGCATCAAGCACTATCGAAAAATTAGCTGCCTCAATGGCTTTTACATCTACATAAGGAAGATTCAGAATCTTTTCAATATGTGTGTTAAGAAAATCCTTATTAATAAAATATTTACCAAGATTATTTACTTCCGCATAATTAAAATCACAGGTCTCCGCAAGTTTCAGAATCTGTTGCCCTGCCTGTTCGCTGATAAATTCGCCTTTTTCATTCAGGAGTTTCAAAGCGTTCCACTGTTTAGGATTATGACTGGCTGTAAGAATAATTCCTCCCTGCGCTTTCAATTCAGTAACCGCCATTTCAACGGTTGGTGTGGTGCTTAAATCCAGATCCACCACATTAATTCCCATGCCAATTAAAGTACCGCTCACAATATTCGAAACCATTTGTCCACTGATCCTTGCATCACGTCCGATAATCACCGTGCACTGTTTTATTCCGCTGTTATTGTTAAGCATCCATGTTCCATACGCCGAAGCATATTTAACAGCATCCAGAGGAGTGAGTCCCTGATCGGGTTTGCCTCCTATTGTTCCCCTGATACCTGAAATACTTTTAATTAACGTCACTTTTGTCTTTTTTTTACGGGCGCAAATATAGAAATTCTATCTCAAAGCTCAGTTGTTAATAATAACAAAATTCATAGTTATACACAGAATATTAATAACTTTGGGAACATCATTTAAGTAATTTACACGCGGCAGCAGCAACCATGCGGATTTTTAAACTTTTAATATTTATTTGTTTATTTCTTTTACAAATTCCTGTTTTTGCTCATACTTTCATAAAGGATTTTTACGTTGTAGATGAACGTGAATTCAAAACACAGGTAGACGTGTCTTTCAATTCGATTTCCATAGAAAAAAAATCTTCCAACAGACCCAGCCCGCTTCTGAAACTGTTTCACGCGAAACAGAAACATACTAAAAAAATAACAGCTGCCATACTTGCTTTTCCTCTCCCCTTCGGTATTGTGGGACTTCACCGGATTTACCTCGGTTCGGCTCCCTATGTTCCTGTTGTATACATTGCCACTCTGGGCGGAGCGTTCGGCTTGATGCCACTTATTGATTTTTGTGTGATTCTCGGAGACAAAAACACTGAAAATTACGTTAATAACAACAAAGTTTTTATGTGGGTGGAATAATCCTTCAAACGTATGTGTGGAATAGCGGGAATAATCAATAAAGGCGACACCTCTCTTGACTTAAGCGGAAAAATCCGTGCCATGAGCAAGGCTATACAACACCGCGGTCCGGATGGAGAAGGCTTTATGATTGCCACAAGTGAGACAAGCGTCCCCTATTTTAGTCAACTTCAACGCCACTATTTGCACACCGAACTTCCTTATATTCCCAAGCACTCTATTACTGAATCAGATTCCACCGGAAAACTGGCTTTCGCGCACAGAAGACTCTCGATTATTGATCTGAGCGAATTCGGCCACCAACCCATGTGTAATCGCACGCAAACACTGTGGATTACCTATAACGGTGAAATATATAACTACCTCGAGCTAAAAGAAGATCTTAAAAAAAAGGGGCACCAGTTTATTTCAGAGAGTGACACGGAAGTTGTTTTGTGTGCCTATAAAGAATGGGGCGAAGACTGCGTAAAACACTTTAATGGTATGTGGTCCTTTTGTATCTACGATACTGAAAAACAACTTTGTTTTGCCTCCCGAGACCGCCTGGGAGTGAAACCCTTTTATTATGTGAACTCCGATCAGTTCTTCGCTTTTGCCAGTGAACAAAAGGCCTTCATCAAATCCGGACTTCTTTCCGCTCAGATAAATGAAAAGGCCCTTCATGATTACCTGATAAACGGTTTACTTGAAAACCAAACGGGCAATTTTTTTGAAGGGATCACTGAATTGTGGCCAGGGCATACTCTGACTTACAATTTAAAAACGAAGAGCCTGAACACATCCTGCTATTACAATCTGAGAAACGAAGTAAATCTCAGCAACAACCTGTTAAGTGATGCGGAATTAACTGACAAAATAAGCGCTGTACTCGAAAACGCCGTAAGATTAAGATTGAGAAGCGACGTAGAAGTAGGCACCTGTTTAAGTGGTGGTATTGACAGTAGCGCGCTGGCCGTGAGCATTTCCGAAATTACCGGTAAACCGCTACATTGTTTTACTGCCATTTTTAAGGGCGAAGGCATCAACGAAGAAGGTTTTGCGGATCTTGTTGCGGATAAGATCAAAGCAAAATACAGCAAAATTGAACCGACTCTTCAGGGATTTGAAAAAGATGTGGATGACCTCATTTATTCTCAGGACGTTCCCATCTGGAGCACAAGTACCTATGCGCAATACAAAGTGATGGAACTGGCCAGGAAAAACGGCATAAAAGTGGTGTTGGATGGACAGGGAGCTGACGAACTTTTTGGAGGCTACCATCATCATTTTATGGCTAAATGGAATAACTTATTTTCACACGGTTATTTTGCCAAGGGAGTTAAAGAGATCAGAGAATCCAACAAAACCATTCCCCATTCGGGACTCTTCTTTTTGAAAGAACGGGTTAAACAACAGTATAATCTGCAGCAAAAAAAGTTCGACCGGTTCTTAAGCAAAGATTTTATTTCACTTTACGACGTAAAAAATCCAAGTGCTCATTTTGATAACTTAAATGAGCAATTGATCGATGATATTTACAACACCCGTTTAAAGTCTTTTTTAAAATGCGAAGACCGCTGCGGTATGTGGCATAGCGTGGAGAGTAGGACTCCATTCAGCGACGACGTGGAATTGATTAATCTTCTGTTTTCGTTCGACGGAAACAGGAAAATAAAAAACGGGATTTCAAAACACCTCCTTAGGGAAGCCGTTAAAAATAAATTACCTGAAAAAATTTATTCCCGCTACGATAAAAAAGGATTTGAAACACCCATGCAAAAATGGGTAGAGATTTTAAAACCCAAATTGCTTGCTGAAATTAAGACAGCTGGATTTGGATTTGTAGATTATAAAAAGCTCAACCAGATGGATGTTACCAACCCTTTCGAGTACAAATTGCTTTTTAAACTCTTTGTATTAAGCCGCTGGCAAAAGATCTTCCTAAGCACAAAATAAACCGCCTACTTAGCAAGAATCTTAAATTCAGTTCTCCTGTTTTTAGCTTTGTTTTCAGGTGTGTCGTTAGCTACCTTAGGCACGGTATCACCATATCCCTTGTATTCGAGTCGCGTGGCGGCAATTTTACCTGTAACCACCAGGTACTCATACACCGATTTAGCACGGTTCGATGATAAAATAACATTCGCTTTCTTATCACCTGTATTATCCGTGTGTCCACCCAATTCTACTTTTAATCCCGGATTCTTTGTTAAAAAACTAATGAGTTTTTCCAACTCCGCTTTACTCTCTGGTTTCAGATCCCATTTGTCCACATCAAAAAACACATTTTTCAATTCCACAGTACTTCCTATGTCTATTGGCTCAAGAGGAATATCCAGTTGAAAGGGTTTATTAAAATCAGCCTGAATTTCTTTTAAACTAAAATTATCGCTGTAAAACAAAAAGCCATCCTTACTCACATTAACCAAATAATTTTTGTTGGCTGTCAGGGTTACAAAAAATTCTCCGTTCTTTTGAGAGTATGACCGTGTGGTTTGTTTTTGGGTCCCCAGATCAATCACTTCGAAACTAGCCTCCAGAGGTTCTTTGGTTTTTGCATTGTAAATTTTTCCCTTCACATAAGTGATCATTTCCGGACGTAATTCCACCGGCAATTCAAATTGATAGATATCCAGCCCCCCCTCTCCTTTGTCTCTGTCAGATGCAATAAAGGCGAGTTTACCATCCGGACCAACCAGCAAACTGATGTCATCATTATATGTATTAATCGGATAACCCAAATTTACGGGCGTGCCCCATTCCCCATCCGCTTGTCTTTTGGTCATAAAAATATCAAGCCCTCCCAATCCTACATGACCTTCACTTGCAAAATACAATGTTTGGTTATCGGGATGAATAAACACAGATTCTTCTTTGTAGGGTGTATTTACAACCGAAGATAATTTTACCGCAGGAGTAAACTTTCCGTCTTCCCCAATGGTACTCGAATAAATATCCTGCTCCCTCACGCCACCCCGACCAACAATACCACGAACAAAATAAAGCGTCTTCCCGTCACTACTAAAACTAGGTTGTGTCTCCCAGTGATTTGAATTGATTGCCGGTCCCGCATTACGGGCTCTGGTCCACCGGCCATTTACTTTCTGAGCGTAAAAAATATCACAACTGCCATAGCCTTTACGATCGGGGGAACTGTAGTCGCCAAATTCATTGGCACAGGAAACAAAAAACATAATGTTACCATCGGCCGAAAGTGTAGGAGCTCCTTCGTTTCCGGGACTATTTACTTCTGTAACCGGTTTTGCCTGCTGCCATACACCGTTTTGTTTTTCGCTTTCAAAAAAATCCTCGTTCTCGTAACCCGGCATCTGCGCGTCTCTTAAGCTACGGGTAAAAATAAATTTTTTACCGTCGGCAGTTACCGCGGGAAAATACTCATCTAAAGCCGAATTAATTCCCGGTCCAACATTAACCGGTGTAAAGGGTTTAGGATGTTTCACCGCCTCGCCCCCGAATTTAGCGTTGGCAAGCAACCTCAGCGCATTGTCTTTGGTATCCGGATTTATGCGTTCGTGCCTTAAAAACTGTTCTAGATTCTTTTGAGCCTCTTCGTATTGACCTGTAGCTAACAAAGACTGAGCTAAAAAATAAAAGGCATTGTTGTAAAATTTCGGATTGATTGAAATGGCCTTTTTAAAATAAGTAATGGCTTTATCGTGGTGAGCGGTTAATTGATAAAGATTTGCCAGGCCGAGGGCTGCTTCAATAAAATTAGGATCCTCGTCAAGCGCCTTTAGAAAACTCTTTTCTGCCTGATCATCCTTTTTAAATTCAAAAGCTTTTTTCCCCTCGTTGAGATGTTTAATAGCTCTTTTACTTTTACTGGTGTATTCCCCCGGAGGTAAGGATCCTTGTCCATACGTATGACCACCGCAAAAAAATAAAACACTCAGAAAAATAGTATGAAAAATTCTAAAACGCATTCCCTGTTTTTTGATTTAAATATAATACTTTCGTTTATCTCAACAACTACAATCCCATCCAGCTTTTCAAGGTTTCTTTTTGCTTTTCCGTCACATCTTTCATCAGGGTGATCTGATCTCTTCTTACAATTTTTACTTTTCTGGCAGTTGCGCTCAGCACTTTCTGTTTGTATTTTCCCTTGCGCATTTTCGGCCGGTAAATATTAATGGTGATCACATCGCCTTCTTTCACATTATCGTAATAATCCGAAATAGCTTCTTTTACATTTTCTATTTGCAGGGTTTTCCCATTTAATTTTTCCAGTTCATCTCCCTTTTTGTAACCCAGGGCTTTTCC
>CAZMHW010000033.1:10783-15865 GCA_964566105.1 uncultured Akkermansia sp. | reverse complement strand
GTAAATATGGCGACGAAGGGGATCAACTCATTTTTAAAATTTTAAACTCCCGCATTCACGAAAGCAAAAACAAAGAACTTTTAAAAAAGGAATTCGAATTGTCGCTTGAAGCCTCCCGTAATTCGGAAGAACTCACCGAAAGGGCGCTTCGGTATGACCTCACTGTTCCCTTCGCCCGCTTTGTGGTAATGAATCAGCACAACCTTACTTTTCCATTTAAACGTTACCAGATTCAACCCGTATGGCGTGCCGACCGTCCACAAAAAGGACGTTACCGTGAGTTTTACCAATGTGATGCCGATGTGATTGGTTCCAACTCGCTGCTAAATGAGGTAGATCTTATTTCACTGATCGATAAATCTTTTAAAGAACTCAACGTTCCGGTAATTCTTAAAGTAAATAACCGAAAAATACTTGCCGGATTGGCAGAAGTTATTGGCGCTGCAGATAAAATGCTGGACATTGCCATTGCCATTGATAAGGTAGACAAGATAGGCACTGACGGCGTTTTAAAAGAGTTAACCGAAAAAGGATTTGCAAGTTCGCAGATCGGAATTCTCTTCGACATTTTACTAATGCAGTCTTCCGCTTCATCCCAACTGGAACTTGACTCGGTGACTAATTTTAATAAATTGAATTTTCTTAAACAAAGTCTGGCCTACACAAATTCTGAAATTTTCAGAAAAGGCATTGAAGAGTTGGAATTTCTGGTTAAAAACAGTCCCTACTCGCATTTAAAAATGGAGCTTGATTTTAGTCTGGCCCGCGGGCTCAATTATTACACCGGAACCATTTTTGAAGTAAAAGCCAATGCCGGCACCTTTACCCCTAGCATTTTAGGAGGCGGGCGTTACGACGACCTCACCGGCATCTTTGGTCTGCCCAACATGAGTGGCGTAGGAATTTCCTTTGGTGTGGATAGAATCTATGATGTGATGGAAGAGCTGAATCTGTTTCCTGAAACCATCTCTAAAACATCTACTACCAAATTGTTGTTCACCCACTTTGACGAGGAATCGCAACATTTCTGCATCAGCCTCGCCGCTGAATTACGCAAACAGAACCTGGCCTGCGAGATCTATCCGGACCTTACCAAAAAACTAGGCAAACAATTTGATTATGCCAACAAAAAAAATATTCCTTTTGTGTGCACCGTGGGAAGCAAAGAAATGGAAACAGGGATTTTCGCGGTAAAAAACATGAGCACCGGCGAACAGGAACAATTAAACTTACACAACTTAATACATCATTTAAAAACGAACTAACATGCTTTTTACGATCGACCATACCAAACGCCTGAGTTTTTCTGAATTAGACAAATTTATGAAAGACGCGGATGCCACAGTTGTGCTTTCAGAGGCCTCTAAAAAAGCTATTACTGATTGCAGAAATTACCTGGACCAAAAACTGAATAGCAGCCACGGTCCCATTTACGGCATTAATACCGGATTCGGCTCCCTGTGTAATGTGATCGTGCCAGATAAAGATCTGGAACAATTGCAGGAGAACCTGGTAAAAAGTCATGCCTGCGGTATGGGCGAAGAAGTGCCTCAAGGCATTGTGAAACTCATGCTCTTTCTAAAAATACAATCTCTCTCTTACGGAAAAAGCGGTGTGCAACTGCAAACTGTTGAGAAACTGTGTGAACTCATTAACCACAAAATTTACCCGGTTGTTTACCAGCAGGGCTCTTTAGGTGCCAGTGGTGATTTAGCTCCCCTCGCGCATTTATGTCTTCCTATTTTAGGTTTGGGAAAAGTCAATTACAAAGGTTCCAAACTCGATACTTCTGTTGTGTTTGGCCAAAAAAATTTAACTTCCATTAAATTAAAATCAAAAGAAGGTCTGGCTTTATTAAACGGCACGCAATTTATGAGTGCATATGGTATTTACTGTATCTTAAAAGCAAAACACCTCATCAAAGCGTCAGATACAATTACAGCCTTATCCATCGACGCCTTCGACGCGCGTATCGACCCCTTCAAAGATCATTTACACACCATACGTGCTCATGCCGGTCAGCTGCAAACTGCACAGGCGATTCGTAAAATACTGGAAGGAAGTGAAATTATTGCACAGCCAAAAGCGCAGGTGCAGGACCCTTATTCGTTCCGTTGTGTGCCGCAGGTACACGGCGCCACCAAAGACACGGTGGCCTACGTGAGCACAGTATTTGAAACAGAAATTAATTCAGTAACCGACAACCCGACTATTTTTGAAGAAGAAGATGAAATTTTGAGTGGTGGGAATTTCCATGGACAACCTCTGGCACTGGCCTTTGATTTTTTGTGTATAGCCATGGCGGAACTAGGAAGTATTTCTGAGAGAAGAACCTATTTATTGATCTCAGGACAGCGTAATTTACCAGCCTTCCTCACTCCTAACCCGGGTTTAAATTCCGGATTTATGATCCCGCAGTACACCGCGGCAAGTATTGTGAGCCAGAGTAAACAATTGTGTACACCAGCCAGCGTAGATAGTATTGTAAGCAGCAACGGACAGGAAGACCATGTGAGCATGGGGGCCAATGCCGCCACCAAGTGTTATCAGGTAATGAACAATACCGAAAAGGTACTGGCCATTGAGTTATTAAACGCCGCACAGGCACTGGAGTTCAGAAGACCTTTAAAATCCTCTCCAAAAATTGAGGAACTTATGACCGCGTACCGCAAAGTTGTTTTTGTAATGCGTCACGACGAGGTGGTATATGATCTGATGCAAGCCTCACAACAGTTCTTAAAAATAAACTTTAATGATTAATTTTTCTTTTCCAAAAAACCAAATAAAACAGAGAACGCAAAATCAGATTAATCCTTCTTCGTTCAGCCGCTTTATTTCAAACAGAGTGTTTTTTGTTTTTGTTTTCGGTCTTCTCCTTTCAAAAGTTCAGGCCTGTCAATGCCCTTTGACGCAACTAGGCCTCGAAGAATGCGACAAGTACGAGATTATTTTTAAAGGAAAAATCCTATCTGTAGTGAATTGTGATCTTAAATTCGGGGAAGCTGTTTTTGAGATTGAAGAATTGTATAAAGGCAACGCCACCAAACAATTCAAAGTCCTGTTTGAGTGTAACGAAGAGTGTTTTCAGAAATTTACCGTGGGCGATGAGTGGATTATTTACAGCCGTTACAAACAAATTGATAACGCTAAAATGGACTGGTGCAGCCGAAGCCGTAAATTTTTTAAGATCGACAAAGAAGATTTTTATACCTACACGTATGGCAACGATTATTACGATGAAGTAAAATTTTTGCAGGAAAAATTGGGTGTGCACCGTGTACTGGCTGAAAAGAAAAGCATGGAAGACAACCGTAACATTAAACCAAATGGCACACAAATGTTGGTAATCCTTTTGTGCTCTTTAACAGCAATTATCCTGTTCTACTATTTGTTCAATAAGTTTTTTCGTTAAAACAGGCTACTCTCCAAAAAGGCTGGCAAAAAATAATTTAATTTTATAGGTGATGTTTCGCGACTTTAACACACTTATTATTAAATGGTAGAAGAACTGACACAAATTTCAACCCGGGAAGAACTGTTTATACGTTTGTATCAAAACACTTTCCCGGCCGTGGCCTCTTTTGTAAAAAAACATGGGGGACAACTGGACGACGCGAAAGACGTTTTTCAGGACGCGCTTGTCATCTATTTTGAGAAACATGTGCTAAGTGATTTTTCCCCACAAGTAACCGAGCAGGCCTATCTCACAGGGATAGCACGGCATTTGTGGTACAAAAAATACCGTAAAAATGAAAGAGAGCGCGAACTGGCAGAAGAACCGGAAGCTGCATTTTCTGAAGAAGAGCCCATCGTGTCAAAACGTTTGTTCGCTTTCGTGGAACGCTCCGGTAAAAAATGCCTGGAGCTCTTAAGCGCTTTCTATTACGACAAACTCAACATGCAGGAACTTGCCGTGCGCTTCGGCTTTTCAGGCGAACGCTCCGCCACCGCGCAAAAATTCAAGTGCCTTGAAAAGGTGAGAGAATCTGTTCGTAAACACGCTTTAACCAAAGACGACTTTTATGAATGAAACACAATGGATAGATGATTATATCAGGGGGGAGATGAGTGCAGAGAATAAACTCCTGTTCGAGGCTCGTCTTTTGATAGATTCAGACCTAAAAGAAAAAATGTTCTGGCAGACAAAAACCTATGCCCTGGTAAAAAACCATGGTCGCCAACAATTAAAACGGGAAATTGAAAAAGTGCAGCAGCGTTTATTTTCAGAAACACGTTTTGAGTCCTTTCGCAAAAAAATACAAACCCTTTTTAGTTAAGTATGAGTGCACCAAGATTAAAAGACCTGATAGATGAGAAAATTCTGAACCAGCGGAAAATATTTTTATGGGGACAGATCGATGACTCCTCTGCCCAATACGTGGTAGAACGACTCCTGTATCTGGAACTGCGCGACCCTGGTAAAGAAATTCAGTTGGTAATTAACAGTCCCGGAGGATACGTTACCTCCGGCTTCTCCATTTACGATACCATGAAAGGCATCAGTAGCCCGGTATCAACTGTGTGCAGTGGCATGGCAGCGTCTATGGCTTCTATTCTGCTCTCGGCAGGAGCAAAAGGAAAACGCTTTGTTTTAAAGCACGGTCGGGTGATGATTCATCAACCCAGTGGTGGCAGCGGGGGAAATGCATCAGACATTGAGATACAAGCCGCTGAACTTACAAAAACAAAAGAATTGAGCGCGTGTTTATTGGCGGAAAATTGCGGTCAAAGTTTTGAAAAAATAATGAAAGATTTTAACCGGGATTATTTTATGAGCGCGGAAGAATCAGTGAATTATGGAATTGTGGATGGAATTTTAGAAAACCTGGTAGAAATCAATTAATCAGGCAGGTTCAGCATCCGAATAAAAGGATTGTCCTTTTTAATAAAATACCCTACTTCATCCATAGAATTTATTTTATCCACTGCAATCACATCAATAATTTTATTGTCGGATAAGCGCATAATCATTTCGGCGTAGTATCCGTTTAAAGAATAAAGCACCGTGTTGATTGTATTCGTTTTTTGCCTGCTGATGTAAAACCCCCATTCCCAGATAGCATCACAACGATGATCCAGGTC
>CAZMHW010000033.1:0-10773 GCA_964566105.1 uncultured Akkermansia sp. | reverse complement strand
GGTCTAACTCATTAAATTCCGACAGATTCATGTAAAAAATTGATTCCTATTTCCTTAGCTAATTTAACAAAGGTACGAAGGATATGTTTACAATAACGTTAAGATTCGTGAAAGCAATGTAACTGCCTGATTATAACGGCACTCTTGTTGAATTAGTTTTGGCGTACAAACTTGTCGTCCATGCGCGATTTTTTCGTCCGGTAAATAGGGACACTTGTCCGATAAAAAATGTTACTTATCTAACCAGGCTTTAAAATCGTTAACACGTTCACGACTCACAACACAGTCTTCTTCGCTCAAAGAAGTGGAATTTAATTTCAGACGACTGTTAAAATACGAACTCACCTTTTGAATACTCCCAATGTTGACGAGCACTTTGCGGTTGATCCGAAAAAAAATATCTGGAGAAACCAGACCCTCAAGATTGTCGAGGGTATAATCGATCACAAAACGTTTGTTATCCGTTACCAGAAGCACCGCGCCGTCTTCTGAAATAAAATGAGAGATGTCTTCGGTCTTTACTGAAGAAATAGTATCCCCCATCTTGACCATAAAACGGTTTTTAAACTGTTTATTCATGGTTTGGTAAGCCCCACTGATGTTCTCAAGAATAGTGCTTTGTTTACTCCCATTCCATTTTTTAAACTTTTCGACGGCGGATTTCAGATCGGATAATCCGATAGGTTTTAGCAAATAATCCACGCTGTTGATCTTAAAGGCTTTGATGGCGTATTCATCGTAAGCAGTAGTAAAAATTACAGGCGTATCAATAGCGACTTTAGAAAAGATCTCAAAGCTCAGGCCGTCGGCCAAATGCACATCCACAAACAGAAGATCCGCCTTCAACCCTTTTTTAAATTCTTCCACGCTCTTTTTTACCGAATCGTAAACCGCTACTATTTCGAAAGAAGCGTCCACCCTTTTTAAAAGTGTCACCAAGTGCTCGGCAGAGAGTTTTTCGTCTTCTATGATAATGGCCTTCATTTAGTTTTTAATAAAGGGATACGCACTGTAAAGTGTTCTTTGGTTTCTTCTACTTCAACTTCCTCGTCGGTAAAAAAACGGTAACGTTCCCGAATGTTCTTTAACCCCGTTTTACAACTTGTCTCCGGATTGGAGCGCAGGCGGATAGCATTACGTACTTCTACTTTGCCATTCCGGATTCCTACCTGAATAGTTAAGGGAAAGGCTTCCGAAATCTCATTGTGTTTAATCGCGTTTTCAATGAGCATTTGCAGAGCCATTGGAGGAATGAGCCTGCTTTCGTAGTCGGAAGGAATATCCATTTTAAAAACAAGATTCCTGTCAAAACGAATCTGCAGCAAATAAGTATACGAACCTATAAAGGCCAGTTCTTCCTTCAGAGTCACCAATTCAAGTGTGCGGCTATCCAGCAGGTAACGGTAAACCTTGCTCAGCTGATTAATAAAATCCACTGCCTTGTCCTGATCTTTGTAAACCAGAGAAGAAAGCACAGAAAGGTTATTAAACATAAAATGCGGATTAACCTGATCTTTTAAATTCTGTAATTGAGCCTGATAACTTTCCGCTTTGTATTTTTCTACTTCTACTAGGGAGCGTTTCCAATTGGCAAAAAACTGTGTACTCACTTCCACCGACAAAAGAATGAGAGAGATAAGAACACCAACAACTACTGCCACTGTCATAAATCGTTCGCGCATGGACTCCGGAAAGTGGCACATGTATTTATTAAAGGCCAGCATGGAGATGTAAATGAGTCCGGCACTAAAAAAAATAATGGTTGGTAAATGTACCAGAATTCTTTTTCCCGGTTTTTTCTCCCAGGGAAACTTCCGGTTCATAAAACTATCAATGAGTAAATTTCCCTCCCACACCATAATGGTAATAATGATGGAGGTGAGTAAATCAAAAAAACGAGAATGATCTACGATTGGTTTTGCTCCGGCTATTTTATCCAGCAGAATGGAGATGATGATTCCTACAACCACCATATATACAAACCGTATTTTCGTTTTCCGCATTGCTTAAATTTAATAAATTCCGTTCACTTAACTATATGCCTTTTTCTCCCAGATCTTTTACTTTCTCAAGCCACTTTTCTCTGAATTCCTGACTTGATCTACGAATTGGACCAATACCTGTAACTTTTACCGGCTTAATTCCGCAAAATTCCAGCACCCGGCTTTTTACCTGACGTACCGAGGGCGCACCATAAAAAAGAGTGTAATACCAAACCGGAGTATCCGTGGTGTAAATAACTCTCGCGGTTTTTCCACTGAGTAATTTATCCCACAAAATAGAATCTTTACGGTACTTAAAAGCATAGCCGGGCAAAAGCACCCTGTCAAAAAAACCTTTTAAAAGCGCCGGCACAGAGCCCCACCAGACCGTGTGAACAATTACAATGTGTTGCGCCCAACTGATCTTCTCCTGTGCCAACACAAGATCCGGTTCCAGTTCCATGCGTTGCGAATAGCCAAAACTAAGGTTCAGGTCAAATGTCAGTTCTGAAAGATTTAGTAACACCACGTGATTTCCTTTGGAACTCGCTGCGTTTTTATAAGTTTCTGCCAGGGCCTGACAGTAGCTTTTACCGTTGGGGTGACCGTTGATAATGAGGATTCGTTTCATAAATTAAAATTGTACCTTATAAATAAAATTAGGGAAGAAACCGATCTGATACGCAGTATTTATACTGTTGGTTACCGGGTTGTATCTTTGGGCAAATACGTTTTTATTATTAGTCACGTTTTGAATATCAAAAGAGATTGTCTGAGCGACTTTGGTATGTTTGGAATTTAGCGTGAATCCCATTTTGACATCCAACCTGAAAAAATCAGGATTGCGCTGACTGAAAGCGTAGGCATCTCCCTGTAACACTTGTGTTTGTGCAGCCTGTGACGCGGCGAGATCAACCGGTGTGTAATACCTTCCTCCGGCCTGGGTCATTTTTACCCCTAAAGAAAACACATTGCGTTTTTCTTTTCCTACTTTGAAATCTTTACCAGCAAGCACGTTGTATACAAATTTTCCATTAAATGCAGTATTGTGTTCAATACCATCACTGCCTTTGTATTTGGATTCGTAGACAGTTCCGGTTAACAATACATAATAACCCTTACTGAAGAATTTCTCTACCGTTAGCTCTGCGCCATAATTGGTGCCGGTACCGGCATTTTTTAAATTGTCCTGATTGTTAGGAATAAAACTAGCACCTGCATTTAACATAGAGAAACTTCCAGGTGTTTCGGTGACAGGAATGTTAGAAAGGTATTGATAATACACTTCTGTCTTTATTCTCCAGTCTTTTACAGGAAGTACATCGTAACCTATTACAAAATGCTGACTGCGGGTAAAATCAAGATCTTTGTTGGTTTGAGAATAACTTCCATCCACGTTGCGTGTTCTGTAAAAATACACGTCCACCGGCTGCATCTGACTGTGCATACCGTAACCCAGACTGAAGCTGTGTTTTTGATTCACCTGATATTTTAAACCCACCCGTGGTTCAATCGATTTAGAATTGTTAAGGGCTAAGAACTGCGTGTGTAAACCGGCATTCAAGGTCAGTTTCTCCGTAAAACGGTATTTGGCCTGCGCGTAAACCTGATACAGGGAAGTATTGTCGTTAAAATCCCAGTACTGTCTCCAGTTTGAACTGCTGTCACGGTCGCGGGCATTCAGCATCAGACTTTTTATTTCTGAAATGATACCTGCCTTTACAAACAAGCGGGAGTTTACCTTTACATTGTAAGAGGTATTGATGGAATAATTGATCTGGTGCGTTTTGTTTTCAATATTCCGTTCCAGGGGTTTGCTGTCGGTCGCAATATTGTCCTCCAGGTAATTACTTGCATTGTAGGTAGCACCGATGATGGTATTTACATAAGAATGTTCGTTGATCTTGATAAAATGTTTTAATCCCACCAAACCAATGTCGCTTGTAAAATAGCTGTCTTTACTAGGATTGGCGAAAAGGTCGGTAGTATCGATCTTATCGTGTAAAAATTTGATATTGCTTTTTGCACCCAGGCCAAAGAGTGTAAATTTTCCGAACTTGGTTTGGCCTCCTGTAATTTTAAAAGAGAGATCCTGATAAAACGGCGTAGCCGCTGTACCAATGGGAATACCGAGCTTTTGAGCCACCCCAGTAAAAGAATAACGGTAAGCCAGTAAATACGAAGAACCTTTTTGTTTGTTGATGGGACCTTCCGTCATGGCTTCAATACCAGTAAGCGCTCCCACCTGCAATGTATGTTCGTATTTCTCAGAGTTACCGCTTCTGAAACCCAAATCAAAAACACCCGCATTGGCATTTCCGTATTCGGCAGGAAACGCCGAGGTGAAAAAATCGGAGTTCTTAATCACGTTTGTATTGATAGCACTTACCGGACCACCGGTAGTTCCAACTGTGGAAAAATGGTTGGGATTAGGAATATTTAATCCTTCGATGCGCCACAAAACACCTGTTGGTGAATTCCCACGAATCACGATGTCATTACGCGAGTCGTCGGGAGAGCTCACACCGGCAAAATTAGCTGCCAGCCGGGAGGGATCGGAACGACCACCGGCATAACGGTTCACTTCTTCCATAGAAAAAGAGCGTCCGCTTACTGTTACCATTTCATTCTGCGTCTCGTTCTTTTTGGTGCCGGCTACCACCACTTCCTGCAAGGAAGAGATGTTCTCTTCCATTCCAATTTCCAGGACTACTTCTTTCCCGGCGGTAACCACTACATTCGGTAACACGATTTCCTTGTAGCCCATGTAGGTTATTTTCAGATCATAGCGCCCAACTTTAACATCGGTAATTTTAAAGCGACCTTCCGCATCGCTTACTGAACCTTTAATAGGGTCGCTTCCCACCAGAATAACACTGGCTCCTGGAATCTGAGTCTGAGATTGTTTATCGAGCACCGTCCCGCGGATAGTCTGGGTCGGGCTTTGGGCTTTTAGCTGTTCAGTAAAACTGAACAGCAGAATTAAAATAAGGGTAAATACTTTTTTCATAAGATTTTGATTTATGGCTCAAAACTAGAGCTATAAATCCCCTCCTGAAAGCAAAAACCATTGAACTGTTGTTTTTGAGGGATGAGTTGTAAGTTTCCTAAATTTTCGCCAGAATCTCCGGCAGGTTGATCCCCATATGTGTTTGTGAAAAGACAGATTTACCCTCTTTTATCAGAAGGATCTGGGGAGATTCGTGTTCGACCTGATAATGCTGAGCTATAAAATTGGAGACATCTCTGTGCTGAAGCAGATCGAGGTAATATGGGTCAACGCTGGCGTTATTCTCCTCCTTCCAGTTCCGTTCCAAACGACCTAAAGCTGCAGAACTGATGCTGCAGCGGGTGCTGTGTTTTAAAATCATTACCGGTTTTGTTTTCGACTGCTCGTCCAGCTCAGCGATCTGGTCTATGCTGGTTAATTGATTCCATTTCATGGTTCAAAATTGAGGATTTAAAATGGAAACTAAGGTTATTTTTTGTAAAAAAACGCGCATTACATTTAACCGTAACTGGAAGAGGTTGTTCAAATGGTCGAATCAAAAACAGCATCAGAGTTTGTATACGGGCCTATTGCCCGAAGAAAGTGATAGTTTCAAGAAGCACCTTTTCCGCATCCGGGGGTAATTCCGTAACGGTAAAAGGGTGTTTTACGCCAAAGGTATGATCCCCTCCTTCTATGCGCAGAAGGATTGCTTGTTTTGAACTGCGCTTAAGATCTTCTGCATCGTGAAAAGAAACAGCCGGATCTGCGCTGCCATGTACAATTAAAAAAGGAATGTGCAAACGCTTCACCGCGTGATTAATATTAAACCGCTCTTTGTTTGCCTGTTGGTTTTCGTAAAACTGGTAATACAAAGGCATGTCTTGTTTGGTGCGGGCATTTTTAGCATAAACAACTCCGTCCCGTTTCCAGGTTTCAATCGTGCGCTGTTTGTTACGGTTTACAAGATCGCTCACGGCCGCCCAGGTAGCTAACTTTTTCACCCGCTTATCTTCTCCCGCTTTTAATATGGTAATGCCACCACCCCTGCTGTGTCCCAATAAATACAGTCGTTCCGCATCTCTTTCATTTTTCAAGGAATCACTGCTTAGGGCCCAGTCCATTACTAATTTCAAATCCTCCAGTTCGATCTCAAAATTGTTGTTGCCAAAAGCTTCGAGATCACCAAACCTTAAGGGATCTTCGGGCGTAGTTCCGTTATGTGAAAAATTAAATTTGATAAACACAAAACCGGCTTCAGCAAAACGTTTTCCAACACTCTCAAAATGCCCCCAGTCTTTAAATCCTTTGAAACCATGAGAGAAAATAACAAGCGGTTTTAGTCTGTGATCCTCCTTATAAAAGACATCCAATAAAATGGACCGCTCTTTGCTTCCGGGGATCACTCTATTTTTAAGTATCTGCATGGAATCTATATTAATTTTACAATTTCTGCTGATCCGGAATCTGCATACTTAAAAACAATCCGGAAAAAAATAAATAAAAATAAATGCCCATTTGCCTTTCTAATATGGATTCTGTGAACATCACCAGCAGGAGCGCCATCAGAAACAAAAGCGCCGGGATCGACCCTTTTAGTTTCCGGAATAAAGTATAAAGAGTGCCAGCAAAAAAAAGCAGAAAGCCTATTCCGTAGGCGATCCCAAAGCTCAAATACTGGTTGTGGGGATTTAAATGAATGAGTGCTCCTTTGTGAAATCCAAACCAGACATAACAGTAATCCATGACCCCCTGTACGTTGCGGGCTCCAATTCCCGTGAATAGATCCGACCAAAAAACGGACCTACTGCAGTGAAAGATAATACTGCGTTCAGTTAAGGTATTTCCAAAATTTCCGGAAATAAAAAAATCCCGCACTTCCAGAACTCTGCTCCTGAGGGAGGGAATTAAAAAGGTAAGAAGCACTAGTCCTGCAAAAAAAGAAATGTAAATAACCGCCAATTTCGTTCTGTTTTTGGTTTTAATGTACGCCAGGGTTAAAATCCCGATAAAGAAAATAAACAATGGCATTTTTGAAGCCACCAACAGGTTTAACAGAACCAGAAAAAACAAACAAACGGCCAGCGTTATTTTATATTTTCCTTTATAATTATCAAGGTAAAACAAAATCCAGAGGCTGGCTGTTGTTGCAAAAAGTCCGAAATACGTTGGATGCAGACCTGCGAAGTCTTCAAAGACAGATCTTAGTCCGTAAGCGCCATTTTCATAACTCTGCGCCGAGAGTAATTTTCCACTCAGAATCAAATAAAAAAAAGATACGATTGCCAGAAGTGACATACTGACTGTAAAGCAGAGCAAAGCGTTTTTGATTCCATTATTTTTTAGTTTGCCATTGAGATAAAAAACAGGTGGAGCAAAAAAGAACAGAAGTTTTTTTTCCAGTTCGAAGCTCATGGCAGGATCTTTACTGTGAAGAAGAAATTCTACGAAATACGGAACGAAAACAA
The DNA here is from genome assembly GCA_964566105.1 of uncultured Akkermansia sp. Lineage (GTDB taxonomy): Bacteria > Bacteroidota > Bacteroidia > B-17B0 > Aurantibacillaceae > Aurantibacillus. Next base: position 3,334 of record CAZMHW010000033.1, on the reverse strand, counting down.
AACCCAACAGAGCATAAGGAAGATAAGCCTTCCATTCAAAAATTCTTTTCTCCTTTACAAAAAGAAAAATTACGGTGAGCGAAAAAACAATAAAGAGTGTGTTGATAGTTTTGCCGGGTAAAACAGGAAAGGCGAATAAACTCACAAATAAAACTTGCCGGAAGTTGTTCAAGGTGTATTTATTATTCTCTTTCATTTGCTGAAAAACTCCGCATATTTTTTTTCTACAAAACCCTTAAACTCCGTCTGGAAACGGCTGTTGTCAAATCTTTTTACATTATTTCTAAAGTCATCTTCCTTAAAGGTCTTCGCTTTACTTTCAAACAAGGTAATAGCCTTTTCAATCGCATTTTGTTCCTGGCTTTCAAAGAAGAGTCCTGTGCTCTCGCTTACTGTCTCCTTATAACCTCCCAGGTAAGGTACAATAATGGGTGTTCCGCATGACTGAGCCTCTACAATGGTAATTCCAAAATCCTCGTTGGCATTGGCAATAAAGGCTTTGGCATCTTTTATTTTTTCTCTTAGCTCTTCCGTTGGCACATAACCCAGAATACTTACATTGGGAGGGGCAATTTTTTCCAATCGTTTTTTGTTTGGCCCTTTCCCCGCCACCTGTAATTTTAAATGAGGAAACTTAGCAAAAGCCCGTACAATGTTCTCTGTTTTTTTATAGGATACCAGGCGCGATACCGTAAAATAATAATCTTGTTTTTGCCGTGTTAAAGTAAAGCTGTTGACGTCCACGGGCGGGTAAATCACATCCGCTTCCCTTAGGTAATTGTTTTTAATGCGGTCTCGCACGTAATTGGAATTAGCCACAAAAAAATCGACCCTTTCGTTGGAACGGAGGTCCCAGGCCTTTAGCCTGCCTAAAAAATAATCGAATACTTTACGCGTCACAGGATTACTGATCACCTCAAGGTAATCCTTTCTGAGGTCCCAGGCATAACGCACCGGACTGTGGCAATAACAAATGTGCAGCTGGTTTTTACCTTTGCGAATACCTTTTGCTACGGAACTGGAAGAAGAAATAATAAGATCGTAAGCAGAGAGATCAAAACTCTCAACGGCTCTTGGAAAAAAAGGAAACAAAAACCGGTAGTATTTTTTCGAAAAGGGGATTTTTTGAATAAAACTCGTTGATACACGTTTGTCCAGTAAATACTTTTTACGTTTTGCATCGTCGTAATGATCAATAAGACTAAAGACGTCAGCCTGAGGATAACACAACAAAATTTCACGCGCTACTTTTTCGGCACCGCCAATGTCATTAAACCAATCGTGTACAAACGCTACTTTCACATTAAACGGTTTAAAGATTTTACCATCAGGTTGCCCGAGTTTTCCAAACTAAACCTGGTTTTTAAGCGTTCAACTTCCAGGTCGCTTATACCCCAGGATTTGGCCTTGGTGAGGGCCTCCGACAAACAATTTTTTTTCTCCGGTTCCAGATAGACCGGAAGATTGCCGAACGACTCCACGAATACCGGTAATTTATTACAGATAACAGGGCGCTTCATGCATAAACTCTCTAATACAGGAATTCCAAACCCTTCGTAAAGAGAAGGATAAATAAGGGCGGAGCAATAACGAATAAGAGAGCGGTATTCTTGGTCGTTAACATGGCCAAGAACAATAACCGATGATGTTTCGGAGATCAATTGCTTTGCAAATGCATTGGAACGCCCATTGAGCAGAACCAGTTTTAAACCCTGTTCCTCAATTTCCTTTACCCGTTGCAGAACCCAATCTATATTTTTACGCGGATTTTCACTACCCGTCATCAACACATAGTCCTCCTTAACTACTCTCTCTGTGGTTTGCCCTTCCGGGGCAAAAACGTTTGGAATAATTTCGATCTTATTTTCAGGTAATTTATAATAGTTCATCAACTCCTTCTTCGAAAAGTCGGAAACCGTGCAGACACGAAGAGCTTTGCGACAAATTCGTGGTATTAAAAAACGGTACCAGGTTTTAAAGAAAAAAGAAAACCAGGTCACGCCCCTCTTTTCAAAAGCCAGATCGTGAATGGTAACTATTTGGTTTCTGCCCCACAGAGGCGCTGAATTAGAAAAGTTAATTAAAATGCCATCCCTGTGTGTATTCATAAAAAAAGGGAGACTTATTTGTTCCCATAAAACAAGATTCGAAAAAAAACCCACCTTTTTCACATGATACTTATCAGTTATCTTATCTGTCGGAGGAATTAAAATCTCAAAGTCTTTGTTTAAAAGCCGAAGAGCGGCCAGCATGTTCTGCCCATAGCTTTGTACGCCGGTGGTTTGCTGGCAAAGAAACTTCCCATTAATGTAGACTGTCATTTGGATGTGTACATAAATATAGAAAAAGCAGGTACAAATTCAAAAAACTCGGTAAAAAAGGCTATTTTAGTTTCCGTGTTCACACACACACAACGATATACTCTCTTTTTTTTAGTGTACAAAAATCTCCAGTTAAAGTACAAGCATTCTATGCTGGGTATTGTGTGGAGTTTTATACACCCGCTTTTTTATTTGCTCATTTTTAACTTTGTATTTTCCAAGGCCTTTTCTCAGATTGAAAACTATTCGCTTTATGTGCTGAGTGGGTTGATCTTCTGGGTATATTTCTCAGGAAGCTGCAATCAGCTCTCACAAACCTTTATCCGTAATTCGCACCTTATTAAATCCCTCCAGGTTAAAAAAATTCTGTATTCGTATTCTGAACAAGTCACTGAACTCATCAGCTTTCTGGCGGGCTTCCTGCTTTTTTTCTTTTTGATGCTTTACTTAAATCTTCAAATCAACCTCACTTTTCTTTACATACTGCCCATCATTCTTCTCTTCTCTGTTTTTACCTTTTCTGTAGGATTAATTCTTGGTTCACTCAATGTCTTTTTCAGGGACGTGGGCATCCTGTGGAACACCTTAAACCCCGCTCTTTTTTACCTCACGCCCATTGCCTACAATATGGAGATTATTCCACAGAACTATGCCTTTTATTTCAAACTCAATCCGCTCTACCACTTTTTATACATCATTCGTAACGTATTGCATGAAGGAAGAGCGCCTGAACTCCATCACAGCATCTATTGCCTCATCATAACGGGTATTACCCTTTCAACCGGCACCTTCATTTACAAAAAAACAAAAAACGGTTTTATCTCCAATTTGTAAACAGATCTTTTACCCATGAAAATCCCCGCCATAGAGCTCACTAATGTATCCGTAAGTTACCTTCACAACAAGCGGGGCATTTATTCTATTAAGGATTTTGTTCTAAAAGGTGGCTTTTTCTCTCCCTTTGAATACAAACCCGTGCTGGAAGAAATCAATCTCAGGATTTTTAAAGGAGA
>CAZMHW010000032.1:1362-16089 GCA_964566105.1 uncultured Akkermansia sp. | reverse complement strand
CGGAATTTGCGCTGACGCAACCCGCCGGACTTGTGCCAACAACAGTATAACTTGTATTTATTGATGGAGAAACAACCGCGCTACCACCTTGTATGGTATAAGTACTTGCCCCACCCGGAGAAATGGTAAACGAATTTCCTGAACAAATACTACCGCTGTTTACCGTAATAGTTGGTGTTGCATTTACAACATTACTTGTAGCTGAACTTGCGCTCACACAACCCGCCGAGCTTGTACCCATAACCGTGTATGAAGTTGAAATACCCGGAGAAACTACGAAATTCCCACCCTCTACGGTATAAGTACTTGCCCCGCCTGGTGAAATGGTAAAGGAATTACCTGAACAAATAGTACCGCTGTTTACCGTAATCGTCGGCGTGGTATTAACAGTAATATTACTTGTAGCGGAATTTGCGCTCACGCAACCCGCCAGGCTTGTGCCGACAACAGTATAACTTGCGTTTGTATTTGGAGAAACTACAAAATTCCCACCCTGTATGGTATATGTACTTGCACCAACCGGTGAAATCGTGAAGGAATTGCCTGAACACATGCTGCCGCTGTTTACCGAAATGGTTGGCGTTGCATTTACAACATTACTTGTAGCGGAACTTGCGCTTACACAACCCGCAGAGCTTGTACCCATAACCGTGTATGAAGTTGAAATGCCCGGAGAAACTACAAAATTCCCACCCTGTACGGTATAAGTACTTGCACCGCCCGGTGAAATGGTGAAGGAATTGCCTGAACAAATAGTACCGCTGTTGACCGAAATGGTTGGCGTTGCATTAACGGTAATATTACTTGTTGCGGAGCTTGCGCTTACACAACCCGCCGGACTTGTGCCAACAACAGTATAACTTGTGTTTGTATTTGGAGAAACTACAAAATTTCCGCCCTGTATAGTATAAGTACTTGCCCCACCCGGAGAAATGGTGAAGGAATTGCCTGAACAAATAGTACCGCTGTTGACAGAAATAGTTGGCGTAGCATTAACAGTAATATTACTTGTAGCGGAATTTGCGCTGACGCAACCCGCCGGACTTGTGCCAACAACAGTATAACTTGTGTTTATTGATGGAGAAACAACCGCGCTGCCACCTTGTATGGTATATGTACTTGCACCAACCGGTGAAATCGTGAAGGAATTGCCTGAACACATGCTGCCGCTGTTTACCGAAATGGTTGGCGTTGCATTTACAACATTACTTGTAGCGGAACTTGCGCTTACACAACCCGCAGAGCTTGTACCCATAACCGTGTATGAAGTTGAAATGCCCGGAGAAACTACAAAATTCCCACCCTGTACGGTGTAAGTACTTGCTCCGCCCGGTGAAATGGTGAAGGAATTACCCGAACAAATAGTACCGCTGTTTACCGTAATCGTCGGCGTTGCATTAACGGTAATATTACTTGTAGCGGAGCTTGCGCTCACGCAACCCGCCGGGCTTGTGCCGACAACAGTATAACTTGCGTTTGTATTTGGAGAAACTACAAAATTCCCACCTTGTATGGTATAAGTACTTGCACCACCCGGAGAAATGGTAAATGAATTGCCCGAACAAATAGTACCGCTGTTTACCGAAATGCTTGGCGTAGCATTAACAGTAATATTACTTGTAGCGGAATTTGCGCTGACGCAACCCGCCGGACTTGTGCCAACAACAGTATAACTTGTATTTATTGATGGAGAAACAACCGCGCTACCACCTTGTATGGTATAAGTACTTGCCCCACCCGGAGAAATGGTAAACGAATTTCCTGAACAAATACTACCGCTGTTTACCGTAATAGTTGGTGTTGCATTTACAACATTACTTGTAGCTGAACTTGCGCTCACACAACCCGCTGAGCTTGTGCCCATAACCGTGTATGAAGTTGAAATACCCGGAGAAACTACAAAATTCCCACCCTGTACGGTATAAGTACTTGCACCACCCGGAGAAATGGTAAAGGAATTGCCTGAACAAATAGTACCGCTGTTGACAGAAATAGTTGGCGTAGCATTAACAGTAATATTACTTGTAGCGGAGCTTGCGCTTACGCAACCCGCCGGGCTTGTGCCAACAACAGTATAACTTGCATTTGTATTTGGAGAAACTACAGCGCTGCCACCCTGTATGGTATAAGTACTTGCACCACCCGGTGAAATGGTAAATGAATTACCTGAACAAATAGTGCCGCTGTTTACCGAAATGCTTGGCGTTGCATTAACAGTAATATTACTTGTGGCGGAGCTTGCACTTACACAGCCTGCTGAGCTTGTGCCAACAACAGAATAGCTTGTATTTATTGATGGAGAAACAACCGCGCTGCCACCTTGTATGGTGTAAGTGCTTGCACCACCCGGAGAAATGGTGAAGGAATTACCCGAACAAATTGAGCCGCTGTTTACCGTAATGGTTGGTGTTATATTAACAGTAATATTATTTGTTGCGGAGCTTGCGCTTACACAACCTACTGAGTTTGTACCAACAACAGTGTAACTTGCATTTGCTGCTGGAGAAACAACCGCGCTGCCACCTTGTATGGTGTAAGTGCTTGCGCCTCCCGGTGAAATGGTAAATGAATTGCCCGAACAAATAGTACCGCTGTTTACCGTAATGCTTGGTGTAGCATTAACAGTAACAGTGCTTGTTGCGGAGCTTGCACTCACACAGCCTGCTGAACTTGTGCCAACAACAGTGTAACTTGCATTTGCTGCTGGAGAAACAACCGCGCTGCCACCTTGTATGGTGTAAGTGCTTGCACCGCTAGGTGAGATGGTAAATGAATTGCCCGAACAAATTGAGCCGCTGTTTACGGTTATTGTTGGTGAGGGATTTATGGTTACATTTAAAGTTTGCTGTGGACTAGAGCTACAAGCATCATTGGCAGTTACCGTAAAAATGCCACTTGTACCTGCTGTGACCGAGATGGTATTTGTAGTTGATGTTCCGCTCCAGCCTCCGGGTAAAGACCAGGTATAAAAGGTAGCGAAAGGATCATTGGTAACCGAATAAGTTTGTGTTGCACCTGTACAAACAGAACCTGACCCTGAAATAGCCGATGGCTGAGAAAGCACGCTACAATCATTAAATTTTACCAGGAAGGCATCGGTGGTTCCGCCGCCGTAAGTGCTTTGGTGACTGCCGGTTGTGGCTATCGCTGTGCTGGTATTGGTGCTTGTTTCTCCAACCATATACACATTGCCGGAGGTACCAGTGGCGCAGGACCAGGCTGACTCACCTCCTGTTCCTCCATAATAGGTGCCCCATTGGCGAACCCCGTTACTATTGAATTTTGCAAGGAAGGCATTGGGTGTTCCCCCGATTGTGCTCTGGTGGCTACCGCTTGTGGCTATCACCGTGCCGGAACTGCCGGCTGAATATCCCGCCACGTATACATTGCCGGTGGCATCCGTGGTGCAGGAGTGGCCTCGGTCATATCCTGAGTCCCCATAATAGGTGCCCCATTGGCGAACACCGCTGCCGTTGAATTTTACAAGGAAGCCATCGTCGCTTCCGCCGAGTACGCTCTGGTGGCTACCGGTTGTGGCTATCACTGTGCCGGTACTGTTGTTTGTAAATCCAGTCATGTACACATTGCCGGAGGCATCAGTGGTGCAGGACCGACCTTCGTCATATCCAGTTTCCCCATAATAGGTACCCCATTGGCGAACACCGCTGCTATTAAATTTTACCAGGAAGGCATCGTCGTTTCCACTCCATGCGCTCTGGTGGCTGCCGCTTGTGGCCATCACCGTGCCGCTATTGCTGTTTGTCCTTCCGGCCATGTAAACATTACCCGAGGCATCAATGGCGCAGGACCGACCTTCATCATATCCTGCTCCACCATAATAGGTGCCCCATTGGCGAACACCGCTACTATTAAATTTTACCAGGAAGCTATCAAAGGTTCCGCCTCCGTATGCGCTCTGGTGACTCCCGCTGGTGGCTATCGATGTGCCGTTATTGCTGTCTGTTCTGCCAGCCATGTACACATTACCTGAGGCATCGGTGGCGCAGTACCAGCCAACTTCACCTCCTGTTCCCCCATAATAGGTTCCCCATTGCCGAACACCGCTGCTGTTGAATTTTACAAGGAAGGCATCATAGAGTCCACCACCGGCTGCGCTCTGGTGGCTGCCGGGGGTGGCTATCACCGTGCTGGCACTGTTGTCGGTAACTCCCGACATGTAAACATTGCCGGAGGCATCCGTAGCGCAGGATAAGCCAGAATCGCTTCCTGTTACCCCATAATAAGTACCCCATTGGCGAACACCGCTGCTATTAAATTTTACCAGGAAGGCATCGGAGGTTCCGCCACCGTATGCGCTCTGGTAGCTACCGGTTGTGGCTATCAGGGTGCCGGTACTGATTTGCGTTTCTCCTGCCATGTACACATTGTCGGAGGCATCCGTAGCGCAGGATTTGCCATAATTAGCTGCTGTTTCCCCATAATAGGTGCCCCAGAGGCGGGTTACCGGGTCTATGATTAATTCATAAGTGGGATTGTAATTTTCTACTTCAAAAGAGATAATGTTGTTGTTAATGGTGTAACGGGCCTTTAATTGTTTTCCATTTTGGTACACCAGCGGGGCTTGTTCCTGTATTTTGCCAAGAGGTGTTTCAATCAATAGGCTGCCGTCTTCTTGTAACTCAAGCTTTCCACCTTCTACCTTTAATTGTATTTGTTTGTAATCGGCATGCGGTGCAACAATGTAATCGTATTTTAATTGTCCGTTTTTTTCATAATAATGCAGGTTAATGTTGTTGTAAATGTTTTCAAGCGTTATACCAGCATAGCTTTTTACATTCAAAGCTCCGTTGGGGCATTGCTCCAGGTAATAATTGGTAGATCCGGGCAAAGCTTCATCGGTTTTAACAAAATGGTTAAGATTGGTGTTTAGCCATTTGATGTCGGTGCGATAAATAGTTTGCTGCTCAATTTCTTTTCGCAGCTCCTTTGTCTTCGGGTCTTCCACTTCTTTGTACTTATCTACTCGGTACAATTGGTAGCTGATGCCGTTATTAGTAATATAAAAAGTGATTTGTCCATCGCTGCCACCAAACAACACATCGGGTCGGGGATTGTAGTTTTGATCGGCAAACTGTCCTTTGTTTTCGGTAAAAGAAACTGTTTGTTGTTTTTGCTCTTTAAAACCTGCAGGCTGGGTTTCTTTGGCCATACCAGTCAAAGAAAGGCAAGCGCTGATAAATAAAAGGTAGTACTGTTGCTTCATGGGTTAGTTCTTTATTTAGGATGATTATTTCGCTCATTGTTTTATTCTATTAATATTCCTCACAGTCATTTTTGTCCAAAGTATCAAAACTCTGTTTCTGTGAGGTTCAAAGCTACCAGAATAAATTAAGAAGTCAAATAGCCTTTTGTCTTCTGGGAGGTGCATGTCGCGCATAACGTTCTGCGGCCAGGCGATTGCCCGCCGCCATTGCCATCCGCCGAAGCTGTACCCTGAACTTGTCGAAGAGCAGCGGAGGTAAATATAAAAAAAGGCGGGCATTTTTCCTGGGTGCTGTTATTAAGCTGGCCTTTTACTTGTCGCGGGTCATTGTCCAGTGTCCTGTGAATGTTTCGTCCAACCATTCGTCTTTATATTGTTTTATTAAAACGTCAATTTGCCAATCACCACTCATTTTGTCGAGCTTCACGTCAATGTCACCAGCATATTCAACGATAGGTGAGGGTTTGTTTTTAAGAACGACAACTTGCCCATGTTCGTCATATGTCAAGGTCGATTTATATTGTTTTGTAAAACTTATTTTGTCCTTGGAAATAAAGCCAGAAATTTCAGCTGCGTCAGGATTACAACCAACACCACCTGTGTCAATTGCAATAGCAGTAAAAGTGTCCCCAGTTTGATGAATGGTCATTTTGAAATGAAGTTCCTTGTTTTCCCAGTCTCCATATTCAGGTCCGTAAAATATTGTTCCCGTCCAATGTCCTGATAAATTCATTTTTGTCGATTTGATTTAGGTGGGCAGGCTTGTCTATAACGAATGGTGGCTACCCGAAGGGCGGGATTTTTACCACTAAACTTCATTCGGAGAACTGAACTTCCGGCTTGCGCAAATGTTTCTGCGGAGCACGGAACCCCGCTTTTTGGGTAGGGACTGTTATAGCCAGTTTTTCTTTTTACCAAAATTTCCACCATTTTTTTGATTCTTGTTTTTCTACTGTCACTTCTTCTTTTCGTGGTTCAACTTTATATTCTTCTAATAATTTCCCGTCAAAGTCAAACTTATATCTGTTGTATTCCCAGTCAGTCGCTAAAATATAGTTGTCATAAACTGCGAAATCATCATAAGCTTCTGCTGTTGTCCAAATGTCTCGTCCACTTTGTTGCCACACTATTTTTCCGTCTTTGTCAAGTCTTGTGATTTTAAGTTCTCCGTGAACTACATAGTCTTTGTCAAGATAATGAATACCAAAGCAAGTCGCTGAATCTGAAATTGTTTTCCATTCTAAATTTAAGTCTGGTATTGTTAATTTGAAAACCGTGTTAGAGCAACAAATTACTAGTCCATCATAACTAATTAATGATGTATTTCCTGTTATTCCAGTTCCACCACCTTCTGAACCTATTAAACAACTAGATATTAGTTTATCTTCTTCAAACACTTCAATACCAATCTGCGAAGTCAAAGTGTTTTTGTCACCACTTATAAATGTCTTATTGTAAGTTTTTATATTGTCAGCAGAATCAAACCTGAAATCAGCTTCGTCATAGAACCTGATTGTCTGATTTTCTAAAACTAAAACTTCTATTGGCTCTTTCATTTTGTAGCGTTCGTCCTAAAATTGGCTATAAAGTTTTGCAAATAGGCGTAAGGCGGGCTTTTGAAACTGCCTCTGTCTATAAGCACAAATGTTTATATCGAAGATAAATGTTTATTAGCGACGTGCAAAATATTTACGGCTGTCAAGCTGACAACTTGTTATCGCAAGGAGCGATGACCGACAAAAACCGCAGAAGGCAAATGGGCTGTTCGCAGTAGTAACCTACACAATGAATTATTTGAGATTGAGGTCGCCCCAGTTGTCTTTGTCGATTTTAATATTAGCCGACCATTCGCGTCCACGAACGCACTGATAATAGTTTTTTTGATCTTCGATTAATTGAGAAAGAAAAATTAATTTGTTCATTACAATATTATAAAATGTCTTACGTGTCGTCAAACATTTGTTATGTCGTAATGTGTCAAGTAATATAAGAGTGTCCGCTTTTTGAAAATATGTTCCACTTATGTTGTCGGGCCATGAAGGATTCTTGTTATAGTTCAACTCAAAAATATTGTCGTGAAGTTTAAGCCAGGTAATATCATTACTGAAATGTCCCTGAATATTTTGACTTGTCAGTCTTGTCAATACGAAAAAAAGTGATATTGAAAGTACTATTTTCATTTTCGGTATGTCTAACGTCTCCTTAGGTTATTACTGCTAACGGTTTCGAGGTTGGCGTTCGACGGGCTTACGAAGTATCACCAGTCTATAACCACAAATGTTTATTTAAAGATACCAAAGTTTATTAGTGAGCCCAAATAAAAATCGCGAAACGGCAAATTCTCAGCGAACGATGACCAAGTCCGCCCGATAGCCAGTAGGTACTGTTAGTGCCGGTTTTACCAGAATTTCCACCATGGCTTATTTTTCGGCTGTTTGTCGCTTTGGCCGACTTGAAACGTAATCGAAGCATCTTCGGGTTCCCAAATAGTAACAGTCATTATGTCAATAGTGTTTAGATTTAAAAAAGTGTCTATTTGATTTTGAATGTTTTTTTGAGTGTCTGCAAATGGAATAGAAATAATGTCGTTACTGTCAGCCTCAATTCTTTTCATTCTGTCGAGGAGAATCTTAAGATTTTCTGTCGAATAACTAACACTTGCATCTTCTGAAATATTGAAATTTTCGTCCAGCATAAAGTAGTCTATTGCTAGAATGGAGAAAAACTCATTGTTCTGTCTGTCGTAATAAAAACACTCGGTCAAACTACCAGGTGTCTTCGTCATTCCACTTGTAAGCCAATTATTTATTTGTTCTTGTCTTGTCATTCTAAAATTGGGACTAACGTACTCGGGGCTGGCGCCGGCCCGTCCTCAAAAGCTGACGGTAGTTACAAGCCTCCGATGTCCTCCCGATAGCCATCGGGAGTGAAGTTAAAATATTTTTAGCAAGGGCAAAAAATAAATTGCTTCTGCGAAGCAGGCTACTTTAATGATCTTGCCGTTGCAGCTACAAATGTCCGGCTGGTACCACTGTCCCGTGTTAGCAGCTGCCATTAGTCTACATAGTAAAATTGAGAGCGTCTTTCTATCACGGTACCTTTTCGTAAATATATTATTCGAAGTCTATAATGTGCATTAGCGTCAGAACCTTTAGCGTAACGAAGTCCAACGTTAAATATTGAGTCCTTAAAACTTGGATAAGGATTAAAACGGTCTATTGGTTGTCCAAGAATTTTAATTACCTCTTCTTCAGTCATGCCCTTCTTGATAGCAAGGAATTTTGCATGTGAATAGTCCGTTGCATAATTTGTCGAAGGTGAAAAAATGGTTCCGTATATCTCTCCCTTAATTCCGTCAAGTCTAACTCTGTCAGTAAAAATTATGGGTTTCATTAGGAACGCTAAAAGCAGAAGTCCGAAGAAAATTTTTAAAAAATGCGTCTGTATAAATGTCATGATGTTTGGGTTGCCTTGGTTGCTGCTAACGTTTGGCGAACTGGTGTCCGTTTTTTGCTTTGTCAAGTTACACATTTATCTGCCGGAGTGCAAACACGAAGGCAGATTTGAGCGTTAACCCGCAACACTTGTCCCGATATGTCGGGAAGGCGGTCGCTTGCTTGGTGTTAGCGGTTGGCGTTTATACCAATTGATAAGTCCGCAATACATTTTTCTCTAATTGTCCACAGGTCGTTAAAATTTAAACCGATGTCTGGATTGTTTAAGAGCCAGTCCTTTAAAATAGTTTGATGATAACTCACTTTAAAGTCTGAGATTTGTCCGGGTTCAATTTCAATTTCGTTCAACAGGTCTGAAATGAAGTCGTCTTTTGATGAGTTTTGTTTTGTGCAATCAACAATTTCTCCGTCTACAGTTAAATAATTATGCGCTTCAGGAATATATTGCAAGCCATATTTGTCAAGTGTATTACCAACTTCGGGAGTATTGTCCTTTGTCATTTTAAACACACCAAGTTTTAGTCGAACGTTGTCTGCGTTATTTTCAATAGCAACTTGTCTAAGTAAAGCGTGCTTTGTGCTACACGTACCGCGATTGTCTGCAAAAACAGTCGTGAGGTCATTTTTATTTTCATTTCGTCCGTACGGAAGATTTTTAACGAACTCACATGCGTCTGCGAAGGTGGTAATTTGTCTGTCGAGAAACAGTTTTGAAACCGGAAGGCTTGATTTTATGTCAAAATTCTTTTTTGTCATGATGTCCTAAACGCTTACCGCTAACGGACCGCGAACTGGCGCCGCCGCCATCGTCCAATGCCGCCGGTTGCTAAAAGTTCGCGTGTCCACCGTGAAGTTAAAGTAATTTGAGCAAAAGCAAAACTGTGTCATGCCGAAGGCGCCAGATTAAAATTGCTTTTGCATGCTCAGTAGCTGTCTCTTGCCCGCGGTGGCGCCACGTTTGCTGTTACCACCTCGTAGGGTGCACACAGTTCACACTTTGGTCCTTAAGTCTACGGTGTGAGGTCAGCAATAGACAAAATGATGTTGTCCTCGATAGATATGACGTAGACTTCAGAGTATTTTCTCTTATAAAACTTTCCAAATGCGTGTATTCCTCTTCCTTCAATTTTTACTCGTTTCTTCTTCTCGTACTGTTTTGCCTTATAGTTATAGAATGTCGCGTCATTTTGCAAGTCAGCAATTATGTAATAACCGAGGAATTTTTTATGTACCGCATACTTTGTGACTATAGCCGTCCCTTCATTACTTTCCGGAAAATTTAAAAGTATTTTGTCTTGATATGAAGTATGTTGTGTTGTCAACCGTATTGATATTTTCGTTTATCGAGTTTCGTCCCGCCCTATGAGTGGTAAAGGTTTGCAAGCAGGCCCAGTTTGCAGTTTGGAACACTTGTCTACCGAATGTTTGTTTAAAGATACTAATGTTTGTTGCTTTTGCAAAAATGAAAAACTTGTCTACCGAAACTTTTTGCAAAAGCTATTACCTCGTCTGCGCAAATTGGGCTTGCTTGTTGTTACCACCAGTAATTTATCCGTCAACTATTACTCCTTCTTGTGGGTTTAGGTCTATGAACTCAATTGTAACATAATGATTTATTGTCACAGAGTAAAGTGTCAAAGACCATTCAACTGGTTTGTCTGTGATTATAGGTAATGAAATGCCGTCAATGGTAAATTCTTTGTCAAAATCAACAATTGGATTTTCTGCTAACCAGTCTTCTAATTCCTTTTTTAAATATGGAACAATTACGTCTTTTTTAATTACAGTATAATTGTCACGCAGTTTAGTGAAGAATTCTTTTTGAGCTTTAGTTGGTCCATTTTCATCGACGTCAAGATTTATTCCAACTTGCTGTTTGTCAAATGTCACAGTGCCGTCATAAAAGTTTTTTGCTTTGTCGCTAAATGTCGTATAGCCTAATTCACCGAACAGTTCGTCTACAAACTTTGGTTTCTTTTTAAAAATGTCGTATAGTCCCATTTGTGTGTGTCTAATTATTGGTGGTAACGTTCCGCGGCTAGGCGTCCGGCCCGCCTCCTTAGTCTCCGCCGAAGCGCCAGCGGAGGTGTTTAAATTAAAAGGCGGGCTGACGCTTAGCCCGCTGTTATAGGCAGTTGTTTATACAATATACTCTAGTGTCCATGTCTGTAGGTCGAGAAGACCTCTCTTTATTTCGTAGTTAGGAATTAGTTCGAAGTCAAGTTCTAGTTTATTATTTTGTACCTGTCCAAATTTTATATTATCACAGTCGATGTCTATAGGCGCGTCTTTCGGAATTAAGTTATGGTCGATGAATTGGAGAGTTGTCCAGTCCGCTAGGATAAATTTGGAACCGAGAGAGTCTGTAGTCAATTCTTGAACTGTCGTTTGAGAATCCGAATATAAAACATCTCTTGTGTCGGGATTAATAATATATAAGCAGTCCGATGTCAAAACACCAACAAGTCCAAGATGATGAGCTGCGGCAATGTATTTTGGTGTCCCACGAAATGAACCGTACCAATCTTTGGAATTGTCTGGCGAAAATTTAACCCAGGACCATTCAGCACTTCTCCATATGGTTACGAGGTCGAATTGTTTTTCGTCAAATTGTCCCGAAATTGGAGCGTATGCGAATTCAGCTTTCATGTCTACAACAATTACTTATAACGGTTTGCGACTACAACTTGTGCCGCTCTCCGTGAATTTAAATGTACGGAAGTCCGCCCGAAATTACAAACCGAAATGCGCGGCATAAGTTGTAGGTGCTGTTAGCAGTTGTAAGCGCCACACAGTTGCATCAAGTTTAAGTGTCCGCTTGTATGATTTTGGAATATTTTTCAAGGTATTTAAAAAATAAGTCCAATGCTTCTTTTTCGTCACCCTTCGCCTCTTCAAGAAAAAGCGTATGCCAGTAGCTTGCAAATGCAATTTTACGCGTAGTTAAAAACCAGTCAATAAATCCCGGATTGTCAAAGTATTTGTCCACGGGCGTGTCTGAGTTTTTTGTCATAAGAGAACCCATACTATAGCCTAGGATAAAATTTGGGAGTTTGGAAATTTTATATTCACCCAAATACATTGCGGGTCTCTCACGTATTGGTCCAAGGAGAAGTCCGATTAGGTCTTTGTATTCTTTAATGTTTGTCGCCATGTAAAAGTAAATTATTGTCTCTTAGATTTGTCTTTGTTGGATGTCACCGCGCTTATTACTGCTAACGTTTTGCAGCTAACGGCCGGCGGGCTTTCGAAGCATCAACCGTCCCCAACCTACAAAGGTTATTTAAAGGTACAAATGTTTATTAGTGAGCGCAAACAAATTATTTTCCGCTTTAATCGCGCGAACGATCAACCGTCCCGCCCAATTAGCCAAGACCGCTGTTAGCGGGTCGGTTTGCGCACGCAGTGTACGTCTTGATTACGCGTCCGCATTTTTTAGTCTTTTGTTTCTTCAACGATTTTATGAATACGTTTTATTATTTGTTGTATGTCGCCGTTAGTACTAAATACGTCATTTTCAAAAAACCCATATTCTCCTTTTGGATTTAAAGTTATTTTGGGATTCTTCGGGTAGTGAATTCTAAAGTTCGATGTCACAACAATGTTATTTGCCACTTTTTTTCCATTTGCAAAAACAATGTCGAATTGAACATTTGTTACCTTGTCTTTACCGTGATTATATTGAAAACTCTTGCTTGTCATTTTGTCTACTGTGCTGTGTCCGCAAACTGCCCGCTAACGTTCTGCGGCCTCGCGTCCGCTTTTTTTGCTAAGTCCAAATATAACATTTGACCACCACTGCGCAAAAAAAGTGGCGTGAGACCGCTGTTAGCACCAGTGCTTTGTCAGCCTACCTGTAAGTTCCGTCTTTCTGCAAACAGACAGTCCCGTTGCCGAATTTTCTGGTCGTTGTCATAATACACAACACCAACTCTAAATCCGAAAAAACCAAAACTGTGACCAACACCTTTTTTGCTAACCGTTGTTCGGAAAGGGCCATTACTTATTGATTTTCTAAAACGCCAACCCATTTTAAGCTAATATGAACTCTAGTTTGTTTGCAGTCCCCGATTCGCAAAGGCGCAATGTAGTGTCATTTTGTTCTTCAATATTGTAAAGTGTCTTAGAATTGTTTTTTTCAATTTCAATTTGAGAATTATTGATTTTTATCCAACTTCCAACGAGAAATTGATTGTTTCCTTTTATCCATAATTCACTGTTTCCACCGGACTTGAATACATATGTAAATTCTTCACCGTTTGCTTTGTTCAACCAAAATTTATCTTCAAAATTTACATCGGCAGTTTTCGAATTTGATTGAATAATATGTGAGGTTGTTTTTTCAAGTTTTTTCAACTCGTTTTCTTTCCATTTCTCAACTGCTTTTTTTGCAATCTCGGCTTGAGACAAAGCAATGGATTCCAGAAGCTCCTTGTTGCCTTTTAATTCAGCGTCAAGTCGTCCCTTGTTTTTGTCTGTTGAAATAAGGATGTCGGTATTAATTTTATCGTTTAGGTCAGATATTTTTTGTCTCTCGGCCACATTTATTTCGTGCTTCATTCGATCAATAATATCGTCATAAGGTCCTGCGTCCGTCATTAATTTAAAAAGTACAGGCGCAATTTCAATAAAAATAAAAAGAAGAGTGATTAACCATTTTGACCAAAAAATTGAAGATTTTTCGGACGTGAGAATACTCATCGCTTCTAAATGTGCTGCAAAACCATCGTAATTCTCAACCTTTTCTTCATAACCTTGTGTTTTTCTTTTTTTAGTTTTATCAAGGTCAGTTATTTTAGAAATTAAAGACTCCTTTTCAGTAATAGCTAGGGCAATTTGCTTATCAATTTTTGCAGCCTCTGCTTTAATTGCGGTCTCTTTGTCATTTTCAATTGCGGTTATTCTACTGTCAATTTCTTCTTTTTCCTTACTGATTTTATCTCGAAAGGATTTTGCGTTATTGCGATCTGCTTGCTTCGCGTTTATTTGAGCTTGTGAATATTTTCCAGTAGAATCGTTATAGGCAATTAAATAATTATACTGGGCATTATTAAGTTTAGACTGGGCAGCATTAAGTTCATCACCTTTTTGCTTGGAATCTTTTAATAACTCAGCTTTTCTTTCTTCAATTAATCTGATGCCATCCTTCAGAAATTTCGCCTTGTTCTCAGTTAGATTTTTAATATTCGATTCAAGTTCACTTAATCGCTTTTTACTATCATCAATATCCTGATTAAATGAAATATCTCTGCTTTTGAGTTCCTCAGCTTTATCAATTTTTAATCTTTCTACAATTGTTTTTATTTCCGGTTCGAAAATTTTTAATTCTAACGGTGTCGCAATTACAAAACCAAGCAGTATAGCCATTAACAATCTAGGGGCAGCACTAAACCATTCCTCTTTGGTAATTTTTGAGGTGCCGTCACCTTTACCAATGGTAGCAACTATGTATCGATCTAAATTAAAAATTAGTAAGCCCCAAAATGCCCCAAAAAGCACTGCGAGTAAAGTGTTTTGAAATGCGGTATAAAAGGCATATCCCCCCGCAAAACTCGCCATTAATGCTGTAAATAATATTGTTCCGCCTATTCCAAAATACTTGGCGTGGTCAGTTGGGCAATGTTCAAGTATGTCAGGTCTTGCACCAGCACACCACCACAAAAATCTTGTTGCTTTTTTCATCGTTACTATATTTTGTTTTTTCTAAAAATCCATTTGTTGATATTCGAAAAGCGTGAATACAAAGGAGACAGGATATTACCCCAAGAAGAGTCTGTTTTACCTTTCATTAATTCTATATCTTCAAATGAGTTTGTGTTAAATTTTGGTAAATCAACATGCATTTTTTGTTCATTTGATTGTATACCGTTTTGAATATGATTAATTGAAATATCAACATGCGGAAATTTGGGAATTTGAATTGATAAAAATGTTGATTCATTAATAATTGGAGCTGCCACAAAAATCGTTTCAATTAATGGTGTCGGAAAGACTCTGATACTTACGGTTTTTTCAACTGCCCCGAAATGACCAATTGCAGTTATAGTA
>CAZMHW010000032.1:0-1352 GCA_964566105.1 uncultured Akkermansia sp. | reverse complement strand
GATCGCGTTTCCCCCGAACAATTTGCGACATCCTTACCAATTGCAGTTATAGTATATAGAGCATTCGTTTTGGGAATAAAAGTGATTTCATTTTTTCCACTTACATCTCCAACGCCATTACTAATTATAATCGAATGAGCTTTCGAATCTATTTCCCAATTGAGAGTTACTGGAGCTCCATCATTAACTACCTCAGGAATGGCGGTAAAAGATTTTATACTTGGCGGAATCATTAAGCCATCAATCGCATTAAGCCATTGTTTATAGCTTAATCTTCTGCCAGGATTAAAATAACCATGATTTATAGTTTCTTTGAAAGTATTTGCAAGCGGAACCGATAACTCAGTATTTATTTTATTGATATACCAATCATATGCACCTGCAACGGATTGATTAAACAGATGGCTCCCTTTGTCAATGTTTGGCCATTGGTAATTTTTGAAATAATCTTTGATTTCATTTACTCCAAGCCGTTTAAGGAAAAAAGTGGGTGAAAAGGAAACAATAAAAAATGCACTCCGATTGCAACCGCCCATGTATCTGTGTTCAGGTCGACCTTTATAAGTGAGGGTCCGTTAATTAATTGCTTTTGTATTTCCGGTGCTAACCACTGACCGGGTTTCCCATAGGTTTCTGGGTTTTCGTTTACTGCACCGCCCTCAAAATCTATTAGACATAATTTACCTTCTCGTTCATTAACGAAGAAATTTTTAGGATTCAAATCTGCATAAATAAAATTCATCTTTTGTAAATGCAAAAATCCCTCTGCTAAATCATGCGCAAATTTAAGTCTGAAATCATGAGGTAGATTATAGAAACTATTTCTTAATTCGCTTCGTTTTGCTAGATCATCATGATTAAATATATCACCGAATTCATACCATGAGTTACTTGATAATAAATTTGCAGAATACCCTAAGACAGTTTTCCCATCAAGAATTCCTTCAAAACTGAATTGAGGAAGAGCTTGCAGTGAACTGATTGTTTCGAGCGTTTGTTGATTCGTTTGTTTAAGATGAAGATTGTAATCAATTATTTTATCTTGGAGTTTTGAAATGGTATTTATTCCACGGGAAGCACTACCAGTTCCGTCATCCAATAAAATTTTTATTACTTGCGTATTTTGAATGGATTTTCCGCTTAACGATTTACAGATATATACTTCTCCAAATCCACCTCGTGCGAATGGAGAATCCTCAATTTCAATTGATGAAACCGAATTGAAAATTGAGTTTAACTGTGAAGTTTTATATTTACTTAATTTTATCGTCTTCACTTGGTCGGAAATATTGTTTATTTGTTTCCATAGCTCTTTTGGTTATTAGTACTACTACCGAAGCATCGTCTTCTAA
>CAZMHW010000031.1:0-16123 GCA_964566105.1 uncultured Akkermansia sp. | reverse complement strand
AACATACACCATGCCGATTTTTGCAGCGAAGAAGGCCTGATTCGCGCCTGTTGTGTCTGGATTACTTAGGGTACACGTGTCGAGGATTATTTTTTTTGAATCGTGACTACCTGTAACATAAACTGCGGTATTTATTTTTGGAGAAATGGAGTGGAAGTACACCATACCATTTGCACTGCTGCTGGAACCTTTTATTGTTTTAATGTTTTTACCCCACAGTTCATTTCCATTGGGGTCGTATTTAGCCAGGAAATTATTAGCGCCTTTTACTTTGGTGCCCCCAAAAACAAGCGAGTCTCTTAAAGAGCCAAGTAAGTATACATTCCCAGAACCGTCTGTTCCACTGGATTTAACCTGGCAGCCGTCTTTGCTTTTAGCCCAAAGCACAGTTCCGTTTGAATTGAATTTAATAAGAAAAAGATCGTCGGAGTACCAATTGGAGTTTGTATTAGTGAGTGTGAAATTCCCGATACTTAGTGTCGGGCTTTCAAAAAAGCCCGAAAGAAACAGATTTCCTGAATTATCGATTACAACAGAGGTGGCTTCATCAGTATAATATCCCCCATACCCTTTAGCCCACACAGGGGAACCGTTAGAAGTTAATTTGGAAATAAAAATAGCAGGATTGTTTCCTGCATTTGTGAGTGTGGTTGACGCAAATGTAAGCGTGGGGCTCGAAAACCACCCGCTCATGTAAATATTTCCTGAAACATCAGTGGTGAGACAGGTGGGAGCATTGCCTTTATTGTTACCGTTTCCTGGCTGTGTTTTTGCCCACAGAACATTGCCGTTACCATCGTATTTTGCTAAAAAAATGGCAGTGGAGTGGGTGGATGGATCGGAACTTAAGATGGTTGTTTGTGCGTCAAAGCTCATCTGAGTCCCCATAAAATAGCCACAGATCAAAATATCTCCAGAACCATCTATGGTTAAAAAGGTGGAATTGGAATAATAATTACAGCTAGTGGTTTTCGTCCAAACGGGTGTCCCGGCCTGGTCGTATTTAGCTAAAAAAACCTTGTCGATATTTCCGTAGGTATCTCCTACCACAAATATATTCTGCGAGGCGTCTATGGCTAATGACACGCCGCGTTGATTACCAGATCCGATATTGGTTGACCAGATGACATTACCGTTGGCATCGGTTTTGGTTAGTGCGCAATTACCCTGGTAGGAACTGAAAGTTGTTAATGTGAAGTTGCCAATAATAAAGTATGTTCCTGCATAATTGGTAATAGTGTAAATATTACCGGAATTATCGGTGGCAATGCCTGTTCCGGAAGACCCCGAACATCTTGCAGTCTTTGCCCACTCCCAATTAGGAGCCTGAGCAAACAATTCAGGTTGAATAAAATAAATTCCAAAAAGGAATATGAAATAGTTAAGATTTAATCGCAGCATGGCTTTGGGTTTATAACTCTAATTTATAATAAAAGCCTTACATCTCCAAGGTTTGTGAGATAAGAAAGATTTACCGCAATTCTGCACCTAATTTTTCCTTGTAACTGTTGATGAGTTTTTCCATCACCGAATCAATTTGTTTGTCGGTGAGAGTGGCTTCTTTGTTCAATAAAGTGAAACTCACCGCGTAGGATTTTTTGTTTCCAAGCTTTTTGTCTTCGTAAATGTCAAAGAGGTTTACCTCGGTGAGTAATTTACGTTCTGTCGAATACGCCAGTTCTTCAATTTGTTTGTAATTTACCGACTTATCGATCAATAAGGCCAGATCCCTGCGTACGGAAGGGAATTTAATGATTTCTTCAAACTCAATTTTTTGTTTTGAAAATTCTTTTACCAGTACAGCCCAATTAATGCTGGCATAATACACAGCCTGAGAAATGCCGAATTTTTTTAAGGTGTTTTTTGAAACGGATCCTAATTCTAAGAGTGGTTTAGTATTAACAAGGTAAGTTAACCCGAAATCAAAATTGGGATACGTGCTTTCCGTGCTTTTATAATTTCTAACCCCGCACTTGGCAAGCAAGTTTACGACGGCTGATTTTAAAAATGAAAAGTCCGCTTTTTGATCAAGTTTATATGGATTTTCTTCGAAGGCATTTCCGGTGACAAAGAGCGTGAGGTGTTTTTGCTCGTTGTATTTTGCTTCTCCACTGGCGTCCAGTTGGTAGGTTTTGCCTACTTCGAAAAATCTGAGGTCCGAACTTTTTCTGTTAATGTTGTAAGCAATTGCTTCCAGCCCACTGTAGATCATGTCTGCACGTAAGACGTTGAGGTCGTTGCTCAAAGGGTTTACTACTTTTACAAGATTTTCGTTTTCCGAATAATAAGATTCGCGGGTAAGCGACAAGCTCATGATCTCGTTGAATCCAAATCCTTCCAATAAACTACCTGCGCGATTTTCAAGCGCAACATCAAAATTCTTGGGTTCGTTATTCGCGGTATACGAAATACTTTTACTTACTTCCACATGGTTGTAGCCGTAAATACGCATCACTTCTTCTATCACGTCAGCTTCACGGGTAACATCGGTTTTGTAACGGGGTACCAAAAGCAGGAGTCCGTCTGAACCTTCGTTCTCGATCTCAATGCCGAGATTTAAAATAATATTCTTAATGATACCCCTGTCAATTTCTTTGCCAATGAGTTCTGTGCAATTGGAATAGGAAAAACCAACTTTATAAGGAAGTAATTTTTCAGGATAAATATCTTTTACACCCATACTCAGATTTCCTCCGGCGATCTCAAAAATGAGATTCGCGGCACGCACCAGCGCGGTAACCGTCATGGCTGGGTCGGTGCCTCTTTCAAAACGGAAGGAAGCATCGGTTTTTAAACCGTGTTGTTTGGCGCTGCGGCGAATAAATCCTGGATCAAAATAAGCGCTTTCTAAAAAAATGGCGGTTGTTTTTTCGGTTACTCCACTTTCCATGCCACCAAAAATTCCCGCCAGGCAAATACTTTCAGAGGCATTGCAAATCATGAGGTCATTGCTTTTCAGGCTGCGTTCAACTTCGTCGAGGGTTTTAAATTTTTCTCCCTCACTTGCAGTCTTTACAATTATTTTTTGGCCTTTTATTTTTTCGAGGTCAAAGGCATGCAACGGCTGACCTAATTCCTGCAATACAAAATTGGTAATGTCTACAATGTTATTAATAGGGCGCAGGCCAATCGCTTTTAAGCGGTTTTTTAACCAGTCCGGACTTTCAGTCACGGTCACTCCACTGATAACCAGTCCGGAATAACGTTTACAGGCGTCCGGATTTAAAATTTCGATGCTGATGTCATGAGTACCGGTAGGTTCCGGTAATTCGTGCAAACCTTTGATATCCGTCTGATAACTATGTGTGTTGTTGTGTGAATTTAAGATAGCTACCAGATCCCTTGCCACTCCAAGGTGCGATGCTGCATCACTTCGGTTGGGTGTTAAGCCTATTTCGAAAACAGCGTCGTTTTCTATTTTAAAATATTCGGCAGCGGGAGTTCCAATAATCGTATTTTCGGGTAACACCATAATGCCGGCGTGACTTTTGCCCAAACCAATTTCATCTTCCGCGCACAACATACCTTCGCTCACTGCTCCACGGATTTTCGATTTTTTTATTTCAAAAGGTTCTCCTTCACTGGGATATAATTTGGTGCCCACTGTGGCCACGATTACTTTCTGGTTCACTGCAACATTAGGTGCTCCGCATACAATCGATAGTAACTCGCCACTTCCCACGTCCACTTTGGTTAGGCTTAATCTGTCTGCATCGGGATGTTTGCCGCATTCTACCACGTGTCCTACTACCAATCCTTTTAAGCCGCCCTGAATGCTTTCAAAAATCTCCATTCCCTCTACTTCAAGTCCCGAAGCGGTAAGTTTTTCGGCAGTTTCTTCTGCAGAAATCTCAATGTTTGAAAGTGTTTTAAGCCAATTATTTGAAATTTTCATGTTAAAAAATAAGAGACTAAAGATAACTAAAAAAACAGAATTGATTTCTGGTATTTTTAGCAAAAAAAAGCCACATCCAACGACAGGATATGGCTTTAGTGAAAAAATATTTTGGTTTATTGTGCTCGTGAGAGTGTTTCCATCACAGTATTTTGTTTGTTAAGCGCGAGAAGCTCTTTCTCTTCCGCGTTGCCCATGGTTCCAAGTTTGGATGCTACAGTGTGCTGTGCATAGGCTTCTTCTCTCATTTCCCGGGCCAGTTTCATGTCTTTTTCCGATTCTGTTATCAAGGAAAAGCTATAGATGAGTTCACTTTTCTGGCCCTTGTAATTACTAATAAGAATCTTAATGGTGATGCTATTGCGGTTAAATTGCTGCTGACTTAATTGACCTGAAATCTCAGAGGCATCCACCTGTTTCTCCAGGGCAAGTGTTTCGAGGAGTTTTGCTCTGGAAAGGATACCCGTTCTTTCCGCCTGATTTTTTAGTTTTGCTTCCTGACGTAGTTTTAGAGCCTCTGATTCCAATGTCTCGGCAATCAGGAGAAGATCTGCCAGGGTAGAGGGTTTGAGTGTGAGCTCTTTGTTTTTGCTGTTGTCTTTTGGAACAACAGCCAATACTTCGTATTCTTTTTCTCCCTGGAGTTTTGATGATTGGGGTTGCAGATCTGCCAGAATTTTTTTTGAACCCGAGGGGTTTATTTTTTGTGCTTGAGCTGAAAGGGAGGTTGTTTGGCCAATGTTAACCCGGCTGTCTTGTGTTTGGCCGTTTACCATTTCCTGAATGGCAAACACCAAAATGAGGGTGGAGATTTTTGTTTTCATGTGAAATGTGTTTTAAGGAGTGAATTTTTTTCATGTGTTTGTTTTGTTTAGGTTATACCTGTTTTGTTTTTAAGTGAGTGACCACCCGTTCAATCACCTTCCTGGTAAGGGTTTTGGCTGTGTGTGGGTGTTTGATAAGTTGTACGGTGTAAATTTCAAAAGGTTTAAAAATTCGACCAGAAGCCTGAAAAAGCCTGTCTAAACTGTGTTTTTTACCTCTGAGGCTTTGAAATGCTCTACTGTAAAGGGTTGGAGAGGTAGATAGGTGATCTGCCAAGATAATTGGTAGGAACGCATAAAGTGACCTGATTTTCGGAAGCCCTTATTTTAAAGCTTATCCAAAGTATTACGCGTGAGTATTCCCCTGGTATCTCCTGTATTTAATGTATTGGCAGGTTCAAAAAGCATTACAGAAACCTCCTCGCTGGCAACGGGTTTGTGTTCAACTCCGCGGGGAACTATAAGGAATTCATTTTTCCTGAGGGTTACTATTTTATCACGAAAATGCATGTCAAAACTTCCCTCCAAAACGTAAAATAGTTCGTCTTCCTGCTCGTGTTTGTGCCATACAAACTCACCTGTAAATTTTACCAGTTTTACTTCCTGGCCGTTCAGTTCTCCGACAATCCTGGGATTCCAATGGTCGCTGAACAGAGAGAGTTTTTCGTGTATGTTAACCGGCTCAGACATGAACTGAATTTAGTATTTGATTATTTTTTCTTTGTAAGAAATTCCGGAATCCTGCGCGCTTAGTTTTACAAAGTAAATTCCCTTTGGCCAGGACTGAGTGTTCAGTGTTAAAGAGCTTTCACCTGTAACGTCGGCGGAATAAATAAGAGCGCCTGCACCGTTGAAAATTTCAATTTTACTGCAGGCCGACTGCATTTCTATGACTGATGTTTCGCAGGTTGGATTAGGATAAATCCTTACTCCAACTGTGGTTTGTTCTTCTTTTATTCCTACATAATTACACGGATCAACCACTATGTTAACAAGGGTTTCTGACGTACACAGATTATTTCCGAGTCCGGTTACTGTGTAGATGGTTGTGCTGGTTGGGTTTACGGTAACCTGATAACCCGTGAAACCTCCTGGATTAAATGTATAACTGTAAGCTCCGGTTGCTATGAGTGTGGCGCTTTGACCAACACAAAGACTTGTATCGGAGACTGCAACATTCACCGTAAAGGAAGGGTTGAGCGTTACTGTTGTGCTTGCGAGTTTTTGGCAGGAGGCAAAACTGCCTGTTACTACGTAGATGGTGGTAATGCTTGGAGATAAGACGACAGGATTTGTAGTTATACCTCCCGGGTTCAAGGTGTAACTACTGGCGCCACTCGCCGTAAGGGTTACCGATTCTCCCGGGCAAATCAGGGAGGAAGAAGAACTGAGTCCCAGCGTAAAGTTTGGACTTACATTCACCGAAGTAACGATTGAAGAGATGCAGGTTCCATTACTTCCGTTCACAGTGTATTGTGTGGATGCTAAAGGACTCACGATTTGCAGAGAGCCACCAAAGGCTCCCGGCAGCCAGGTGTAAGAGCTGGCACCATTAACAGTGAGTGTCGTGTTTTTTCCGGGGCAAAGCACACTGCTTACATTTGTGACAGAGAGTGTAGGAGTGGTTCCAATATTTAAGGTGAGTGTGGTAGGACAACTGGGTGAGCTGCTGCTGCTGGCCAGGAGACTGATGGTGTAAATTCCCGCGGGACTAAAACTTATACTGGGGTTTTGAGTAGTAAAAGTAGTGACACTTGGTCCGGAGATGGTCCACAACCAATTGGTGGGAACTCCATTGGAGCTGTAGCTGAGACTTGTATTTTGACCGGCACAAAGAACAGAATTGGTCACAATGGAGTTTGCCATCGTCGGAGGGTTGGTGGCTTTGATGCCAATGTAGTATTTACCCAGACTTCCGTAATCTGTATAGTTGGCAGAACGGCCTCCATCCACTGTAAAATAATATGTTCCCGGAGTGAGATTCGCTCCAATCAGACTGTTTAGTTTACTGAGTGAAGTGTCGGTTGCCAAAAGGGTATTGGAAGAGTTGTAAAGAGCAAGACGCACGTCCAGGTTGGCGCCCTGGTAGTTTGTAGTATCGAGTGCCCAGGGTTTTACGTTTATGGAAACATAACGGTTACTGCAGATGGTAAATTGATAAGCGTCTATGTCGCTGGGCTGTGTAATAAGCCCTGAGTCCACTAAATTAACGGTGTTAAGATTAAGTATTTTTGCGGCGGATAGTGTATTGCCAACATCGTCGGGCAAAAAACTCAGGTAATTGGAACCGGTTATGCCAACGGAATTATTGCTGTGGTCAAATTGTATGGTATTACAACTGGTGGCACTGGTGCCTGTGTGCCAGATGGTAACGTTTTTAGAATAACCTACTCCCATAATAGGTGCCCAGGAGGTAACACCTGAACCAAGTCCGGGATTGTATTCGTTCGTTTTGTTACAGCTGGCGTCGTAAGTGCTTTGATGTTTTAAGGTAAGTGTATGACCTACTTCGTGTGAGGCGGCTTCAGCAATATTTTTTGGATTGTTGCCCAATTGATTTTCAAATACCCAGCACGGTGTACCGGGAAATCCACCCCAGGTAAAACTGCCTACGTAGGCAACGCCTCCGGCAGAACCATACCAGGCACTGGTTGGAGTTACCACAACCCGTATGCGTTTGTTAGGAGCGGCATTGTTAAAGCGCATGGAATCCGTGGTAATGTTTACATCGAAAGGACGGTAATCCTCACTCATTCTTTTCCAGATCAGGATGATATTGGCGGCATTCATGGTAGAAGGGGAAGCGTTAACCGTATTCCCTGAGTTCCACAGTGTGCCGCTCACTTTTTGTCCGTCAAAATCCAGATAGATGACTTTATTGGTAATGGCCGGGTAGCTGTTCAGAATTGGAATTTGCCCGAACGACAGGGAAATCGAAAGAAGGGTCAAACAACAGAGGAGATATTTTAGTTTCATGATAAAGTTATTTTCTAAACTCGTTAAATAATAGGTTTGATTATTCGGATACAATGTCGTCTTCGTTGCATTTAGTCATAATTACCGCGCCTTTATCCATCTTGCCTTTATAGAAAACCGATTTATCATCGGAAAGTATAAAAACCTGTGTGGAATAATCGCCGTTAACCTGAATCATTAGATAAGACTTGGGAAAATAAGCGAGTTTAATTTTCATAAACTTAGTGTCACCATTCACTGTATTCATTTGAACGGTCGATTTGTCCAGATACTTATTGGTTTTGCTGGCAATTAACTCGGTACCTTTTCGGTTAAACAACTGATCGAAATCGGTCTTGCTGATTGTAAATGTTGCGGGATTCTTAACAGAAACTTGTTTTGCAGTTTGTGTTTTCTTTTTCTGGGCGTTTAAAGGAATGCAAAACGAGATAAGAAGTAAAAGAGAAAGGAATTTTAATACAGATGATTTCATACAAGTGATTTTAAATGAGGTGGAGTTTGTACCACATCCAAACAAATCTAGTGAAACAATAAGGCTTTTACAATACCAGGGGCGTATTTATACTCTTGTTAACACGAAATAAACATAAGAATGACTTGTCCCTGGTTTTAACTAGAAAAACGTCATGGCTGTTATTCCACAAAGCGCTTTTACCAACATCAATCCATCAATAATAATGAGGTAATAAAAAATAGAGCGCCTGCTATACATAGAATAGGCCACCGTAATGATTAAAATAAAGGGCAGGGTATTAATTAAAATTTTAAGCGTGGAGAAATGGTGATAAAAGGCGTAAACCAAAAAAGAACCCAAACCAATAATACAAAGGGGAATAATAAAATAAAAAATCGTTCTTCTCAGACCTAATTTAACGACGACTGTTTTTATCTGGGCATTATAGTCCATGGCATAATCTTTAATGTCGAACATAATACACAGAATGGTAATGAACATAAAGTTTTTAATGAAAAGAAAAACACCAACCAGTGTCATGTCAAAATGAATGCCTTTGTCAATGCAATAATAAAGTACAGGATATACATTGGCCAGTCCTGCCCAGGTAAAGCCTATGATGAAGGGTTTTAACCAACCAATGTTTCTGAGTTTAAACTTTCCGAAAAATTTAGAGTCCACCCCGTAATAAAGTAAAGATACAATTGGAAAAGTCAGAATGAGCAGCCATTCAAAGCCATTCATAGCGAGGATGTTTTCCCATTTGTTCATGGCAAAAAAGAGACCGCAGAATACGGTTACAGCGAAAAAGAAGAGCTGGTTTCCCTGCATAAAACGTTTATTGCGGGCATACCACATCGAACGGATATTGGCAATGTCGTCAGAAACCTCTGTCAATATGTAGGCATTGGTATAATAAACAATGGTCGAAGAGAACGCAAGGATGTAATACAGTAAATTATTGAGTGGGTATTTTTGCTGAAGGGCGCCTTCGATAGAAAGGGCTACGGCACAAACACCGTAAAAATAATTTCCGAAAAAGAAAAGTTTAATGTACTTATTGGTGGAGAAACGGGACATGGTACAAGTAGTTAATCGGTCTGTAGAATCAAAACGGGCAGGCTATTTCCGGCAATCCGTCTCTTTTAAAATTAAACAATTTATTTTAAGGGGACTAATTTCTAATTGTAATTAACAATTTGTTTTAAATGATGTTCCAGGTGTTTTACATAATCTTCAAATAGTGATTCAAGGCTTAGCAGCTTGTTTTCATCTACCCTGCATTTGTAATTTAATTTTTCTTTGGGTAAGGATTTAAAAAGAGCATAGAGGTGTTTATTGTAATATTGCCAGAAATAAATCAGGTCGTTTTTGTTTAAGCTGGAATAATAACTGAATTGATTCCACTTGTTTTGATCGTAAACGATGAGGGGTTCTTCTTCAAACTGTGCCCTGACAAAGCGCTGATGATTATTGGTAGCACTGTCCAGAAGGTGTCCAAGAATTTCCTGTTTGCTCCATTTTTCCGGTGCTGGTCTTTTAGAAAAATCGGCTTCGTTTATTCCAAGAAGCAAAGGGGGAATCTGATCACAAAGTATTTTAAGACGGTTAAGGGTATGTGTGGTCATGGTCATATGCGTTGTAAGGTTAAAGAGTCCCAAACATTTGAGTGTAACAGTAAATTTATGGGAAATTAGTCTGAAATGATTGAACTCACAATAAAGAAGAGTAAAATTCCGTTTTGCATTAGTTAATAAGTAAATAGTTTTAAAAAATAAGTTTAACTTTGATAAACCCATCAGCACTGACCTCATGAAAAATCTGATCTGCTCCTTTCTCATTCTTTTTAATCTTTCAATTCCCTTTACTGTTAAAAGTCAACAACTAAGTATTGTTTTACCGGGGGCAATTTGTTTCAACCAGTCCATAATGGCTTCGTCTTCTCACAGTCTTACCGGTTCAGCGACCTGCGTGTGGAGCATTAGCCCTTCACAAAACATCACGTCAATGAGCCCCTTTTCAGATCAGGTGGACATATTTTTTTCTTCCTGCGGTATGCACACGCTTACCTGCTATCTGGTTGACAATGTTACCAATAGTTTGATTGCAACAGCCACACAGACAGTGAATGTGTTGTGCCAGTCGGCTCCAAGTTTGACTTTATTTGCGGCGACCTTGTCTCTTTGTCCCGGATACACTGTTCAGGCAACGATTCTTGGAGCAGATACTTACACCTGGCTGCCGGGCGCTCAACAGCAAAACACAATAGCTGCTACAGCCGGAAGTTACACGGTGATGGGAACAAATAGTGTTGGTTGTGTCTCGCGACGTACCTTTTCCATTGCCGCATCCCCTCCGCTCTCAATTAGTGCGACGCAATCGAGTCTTAACACCTGCCTGGTAAGTAATTCACCCAAGTTTTCCAAACCTGTACAACTTAATTTTTCAGGAGCGGCTAATTATTCTGTATTTCCCTATAACCCGAATACACCTGTAAATGGTTCCACTGCCACAGTTCGACCGGCCACAAGTACCTGCTATACAGTGGTTGGAAACACCGCGGTTTGTTCAGGAAGCACGACGGTTTGTGTGAGCGTTATTCCACAGTTTTCCATTACCTTGAATAAAAATCAACTTTTACGCTGTCTTGCCGATACGGTCGTGTTGGCTGTAACCAATGTGGGGACACTCGCTACCGGACCGGCATCTGCGTATACCTATAGCTGGACTGAGGCAATGAATGCGCCGCCAATTAGTATGAGTAACTATTTAACACCGACGGTAACGGTCTATCCACAAAACACAACCACGTATTCGGTAGAGGTGTATGACGCCGTGGGCTGTGTTTCTGCCCAGCAGCTCATTTACGTGTTTGTTTCGGGCTGCACGGGTTTAAAGGAGTGGCAGAATGTTGCAGACCTGGAAATTTATCCCAATCCTACAAGCAGCACACTTAATTTTCTAACGCACTCAGAGGATATCAAATCTGCAGAGTTGACTGATCTGACAGGAAAGGTGTTAATTCATTCAACTCATTCATCCGGAAACGCAGGAACAGGTCAGAGTCTGGACATAGGCCAATTGAGTCCAGGTATTTATTTTTTAAACGTATTCGGAGAAATAACCAGTTATAAGCCGGTGAGGATAATAAAGCAATAGGTAATTTCGCCAGAATTTATAACAAGATTTTATGTTAAGGTTTATACGGTTTACTTTTTTGCTTTCTTTTTTATCTGCTTCTTTATTTTCGCAGGTCTCCATCTCAGTGAGCCACACCCTCTGTAGTGGAGAGGCGGCCTTCGCTACAGCCAATACTGCCAGCATTACAATGAACTCGTATACATGGACAACAAATCCTTCGGCAAGTCTTATAGCTACGCCTGGCGCTTCGGCAACCAGCATCTTGTTTCCTTCGGCAGGGATTTACACAATCACTCTGTCTTCAAATTCGGGCAGCACTGTCTATTATGCCTATCAAACGGTTACGGTTTATCCCAGTCCTCAATTGGTTCTGAGTTCGTCTAACCCCAGTTTGTGTTTTGGGCAGGATGCAACACTTACAGTGAGTGGTGCGCCAAATTATGTGTGGGATACCCTCCCGGGTATGTATTTTCTGAACGGGTTTACCGCTCAAATTTCACCTGGGATCACAAGTACCTATTCGGTCATTGGTACCAATACCTTTGGCTGCAAATCCATGACCTCACTTATACAATATGTATTTGCCTATCCAAGTTTGGTTCTCAGTCCTTCTCCGGCAAGCGTATGTCCCGGGTTATCCTCCACTATTACAGCCAATGGCGCCAGTAGTTATACCTGGAGCGGCACTGGCATCGGTTCGGTGGTACAATCGTCGCTTGTAACCGGTTCGGGCACCTATTCTGTGATTGCCTCCAATGGCAATGTGTGTTTTGATACAGCTCTGGTCACCGTTGGATTAGCGCTTCCTCTAAGTCTCACAGTTACAGCAAGTCGCACGATCCTGTGTTTGAATCCCGATTTGCCGGAGCCCGCTGTGAGTTTAAATGTAGGTGGCGCAACAACTTATGTATGGGCGCCCTATGCGCCGGCTCAAATGACTTATTCCCTGGGTCCTCAAACCTATGTAACACCCACTGTTTCTACTTGCTACACACTCACAGGCTCTACGTCTTTATGCAGCGGAACCGCTATTCTTTGTATCAGTGTTTCTGAGTGTACAGGATTAGAGTCGCATTCAGAACCTGATTTTTTGTCCGTGTTTCCAAATCCGGTGCAGGGTGAACTGTTCGTATCCTGCTCGTCACCGGATATCACAAAAATAGAGATCAAAGATGTTTTTGGAAAAACTCTGCTTACACAGAATGTGGACTTTTCTGAAAATTCAAAGCAACGAATTCTATTGACTGAAATTCCGGCAGGAGTTTATTTTGTGCAAGTCAAATCCAAAGATCACAATACACACACTAAACGGATTTTAAAAAACTGAGAAGTGAATTTTGTTTTTATTGGCGAACTAAGTGACTTTAAAAATAAAAAGCTCCCGTCAAGGAGCTTTTTCGAGTAAATTTTTTTTACTGTTTCCCATACATCACGATCGAAGCTTTGGCCAGCATGCTGCTGTTCAGGTAGAATCCAACCATAGCAGGTGATGCGTTCTTATCCAGATCGATCTTGTTTTTTAAGGCATAAACGGTAATCAGGTATTCGTGCGGCGCTCCCGCAGGTGGGCAAGGTCCACCATATCCAGGTTTACCGAAATCCGTCACACTTTGAATAGCTTCTTTTGGCAACATTTTTTTGGCTACTTCTCCCGCACCTGATTTTAATTCGGTAACGCTCGACGGAATATTAAAGACTACCCAGTGCCAGAAACCGCTACCTGTTGGAGCGTCTTTGTCGTACATGGTTACCGCATAATACTGGGTGCCATCCGGAGCATTTTCCCAGGAAAGCTGAGGTGAAATATTTTGTCCGGTACAGCCCATACCGTTAAAGAATTGTTTTTGAGTAGCCTGTCCACCTATGTCGCTGCTCTTTAACGTAAAGGTCTGTGACGATGCAGTACCAATAAGTAATATAAGAGCTACGTAAGTTGATAATAAATTTCTCATAATAAATGCGGTTTAAAGGTTTAAATAAAAATACTAAAATAATAAATACAGGCAAGCGGTCTGAAATAAAAAAGGGACAAAGCTGTTAAAGCCTCATCCCTTTCTTTTTGTGTGTTTAGTGGTACGTTTATTTTGTGATTATTAATTTTTGTCTGATCATTTGTCCATTTGCTTCTCCGCTGATAAAATAAATACCCGTTGGAAGGCTGGAAACGGAGATTTCATGAGCGTTTGACTCGTTTAACGTGATTGTTTGCAACACCTGACCCAGTTCGTTGAGAATGTTTAAATCCATATCGCCCAACGCACGAATGCTGAATGTGCCGTTGCTTGGGTTAGGATAAATGATATAAGTATCGTTATTGCTGATATTTTCGTTAATGCCTGTACACGCGCTCACCGTGGTAGCTAACACTGCGGTGGCTGTGCAATTATTGCCGTCGGTATAAGCATACACAATGTTGTGATTACCCACACCTGCTGAGGCTGGTGAGAAAGCGCCGTTGGCACTTACTCCCGATCCTGAAAATGTTCCGCCCGAAGGAGAAGCGTTAAGGAACAAACTTGGCGTGAAAATACAGAACAATTTTTTAGTAGTTTGGAATACAACCGTTGGTAATCCATTTATAACAACTGTTGAAACAGAAGTAGCGGTACAGTTATTCGCATCCGTAAACGCGTAAGAAACAGTTTGAGTGCCCAATCCGGCAACTGATGGAGAATAAACCGATCCGGTAACACCAGTGCCGGTAAATGTTCCTCCAACCGGAGTGGCTGTTAGCGCAAGTGTTGGTGTGTTAGTACACAGAGAATTTGCAGAAACCGTAAAATTAATTGTTGGGATCGCATTCACAAAAATAGTATTCACCGCTACTGAAGTGCAACTGTTGGCGTCGGTGTATGTATAAGAAACGGTTTTTGTCCCCACTCCCGCGAAATTAGGATAAAAGATACCAAAGGTAACACCATTGCCGGTATAAGATCCTCCGCTGGGAGTAGCGTTTAGAGGAAGCTGCGCGGCATTTAAACAAATAGCTGCAGGTGTGGTAAAGTTT
The DNA here is from genome assembly GCA_964566105.1 of uncultured Akkermansia sp. Classification (GTDB taxonomy): domain Bacteria; phylum Bacteroidota; class Bacteroidia; order B-17B0; family Aurantibacillaceae; genus Aurantibacillus. The sequence continues at coordinate 1,826 of CAZMHW010000031.1, read as the reverse complement.
AAAACGGGAAGTGGATTTACCACAATGGTAATGCTTCCTGTTAAAAAGCAGTTGGCTGTCGTTAATCCACCAACAGAATAGGTAGTTGTTACTGCGGGGTTTACTGACAGTGTCGTGGTGTTGGCGAGTGTGTTCCAGGTATAGGTACTTGCACCTGAAGTGGTCATACTCACGGCCGCGCCTGCACAGATGGTATTCAAATTGGCGGCAACGTTCAGGGCCGGTTGTTGCACAAGCGATTGGGTGATGGCTGTTGTAAACGTTACCGGACATAAGCCTCCGTCCTGAACAGTATAACTGTAAACGCCAACAGACAAATTAGCTGCTACCGAAGAAGATTGAGCCGGTGTGGTTGACCAGGTATAGGTAAAAGGTTGAATGCCGCCTGCGGGTGTTACAGTGGCGCTGCCATTAGTACCTCCGGCACAACTTACCGGGGTGCTGGCCACCGTGTAGGTTGGCATAGCGGCACCTGATACGGCCATAAAACAATCGCGGGGATTGGTACCTGTGTTTTGCATTTTAATATTTTTAACCAGCTTTGCCCTGTTAGCGCAGTTAATGGCTAGATCCATAGCGAACATTTTCGGATTTCCCGAAGCATTGGAAGGTGTTCCGGTTGTACGGTTGGCACGGTCAAATCCACTGGTGATCGATGTACCTGTCCCGAACCAGTCGGTAAGGGACTGATTGCTGAAAACCTGGGTGCTGTTATCAGTGAAACGCACGGTAACATTCACCGTGCCGTTCCCTTCTGTTGAAAAACACAGTAAACTTAAACCTGCATAAGAAGCGGGGGTGCTGAAAGTAAGAGAGTCTGTTACACCGTTCGGAACAAACAGCATGTTATTTTGAGTGTAGGGTTGTAATTGATAAGTTCTTGTACCACTGGAGATGAGTCCGTTGTTCGCCAGGCCACCTGTTGCACTGAAAAGGGCTCCATATGCCGCACTGTAGAGAATGTAGTTGCTTCCGTCGATAGCTCCGGTAGTGGTAAGCGACGCAGAAGTTGCCTCGGCAACGGCATCCCAGTTATAACCTGTTGTTGTAATGGGCGAAAAAGTTTGTGCCTCTGATTTTCCGGTTATTAATAGAAGTGCGGAAAACGCGTAAATGGTAAAAATTTTATTCATTTTTTTGGATTTAGTATTTCAAATATAGTTTCTTAAATCGATTTAGGAAAAATTTTAACGTTTCGGAGACCGCGCTTTTTTAGAAGGTTTCTTCATCTTAATTAGTTTGTTTTAAATGATTTAGAAGCTTCAGGGCCTTACTTAATTATTAAAAAAGCGGTGGCAACTTTTTTTTAGATTTTTTTTAGATTTCCGGGCTGATTTTTGCTTACTTCAGTTTTTTTGAACGTAAACCTGTTTTTTTAGGTCTGGTTTCCGTCATTTTAACCAATTCTCCTTGTAATCTGGTAGACGAATACTTTACATAAATAATCTGGTAGCGGTATTCGAACTTAAAGGACTTGGAAGTGAGGGGATGAATAAAATTAAAGGGAATTGGTTTTTCAAGTCCTTTCTCCGCTTCCGTTAAAGAGCGCATCACTTTTTTGGAATCCTTAGGATCCACGTAATTCCTGATAAGATTGTCTATATTATTGGTGCTGAAATCGAAATGTAGTTTTTCTTTAATGTCCGTTTTAAAGAAAATTTCCCGGTTCTCGAGATCTACTTCTAAAGGAATAGAGTTAGAGACGATCTCCCTTCTTTTCTTCCAATCTAAAAAATGCGTGCTTCTTGTTTTTATGGGTTTTTTCTCGGTTTTGGTCTGTTTTTTCATAAAACAATTTAGGGACTAAAGTAGATGGTGTGTGTGAT
>CAZMHW010000030.1:5841-16509 GCA_964566105.1 uncultured Akkermansia sp. | reverse complement strand
CCATTGAGCTTTACTTTACCTCCCTTAATTGCCTCGGAGGCAAGGGTACGCGACTTATACATCCGGATGGCCCATAAATAAGTATCTGCGCGTACTTCCATTGTATTTTGTTTTCTGATATTTAACGTGAAAACTAAAAGTTTTATTCTTCGGTGATCCAGACAAAACTATTTCTGCCATGGTAATACAAGGTTAACACATAATTTCCTTTCTTAAGACCAAGTGTTTTTGTATCCACCACCAGATTGTTCTTTCCCTGATAACATCTTTTATTTTTAATCACCAGCTTTTCAAAACCCGGCTCCAATGGTTTGGTAATAACCGCTGTAACAAAAGCATTTTTCTTCAGTGTAAAATCAATGCTGATCTTTTCCGTAAACTTAAAAGACCGTTCCACTTCCATATCGTTCAGATATTCGTTGACGTTATAATCACTGATGCTACTGTCGTTTACCAACACTTCGTACAAAAAGAAGCGGTTAGCTGAATCGGGTTGCACCCAGCGAGGTCTGACACCATTACTCGTATTGAGCTCCATAAAATTGGAATTAAACGAAAAGGAACGCTCATTCACGCGGTAATAATCGTATTTTAAACCACCGTTTTTGCTCAGAGCCAGATAGAGGTCTGTCTCCTTGCCTTCGTGATAATTTTGTTTATCAAAATACAAAACCGATACCGCACCCGTTTGTTGATCTACTTTTATCACCGGGTGAAACTGTTCTTTGTGGTTAGGCCTGTAACTTACAAGGATAGGCTCTGTCCAGGTTTCTCCCTCATCGTCGCTATACACTACAAACACATCTTTATTTTTAACTCCATTCTTTTCGTCACTCCAACAAATGTAAAGTCGTCCGCGAAATTCCCCGCTACTCAAATCACAGGCTATTCCCGGCAGACCATTGGTCTTGATGCCATCGACAGTGCAGGCCCAGCCGCCTCTAATCGGATTGATTATTTTCTCTTCTTTTAACCAGGTTCTCCCCGTATCTAACGAACGCTGAAATGCAAGTCCTTTTGGACCTGCCCAGGTGACATACACTATTCCACTTGGCCCAATGCAGGAAACAGGACCTTTTACCGTACTGTCGCCATCGAGGCAATTCCCTGCCAGCTTGTTGAGCTGTTTAGGTGTTTCGTATTGTTTACCCTCCACCGATTTGGAGTAATAAATCACCGACAAATCAGATTTGGATTTACTCTTAAATTTATCAAATTGTGTCCACGTGGCGTGCCAGATATTCCTGTCTGCATCAAAATAGATGGAAGGCATATCTTTGTATTTCACATTGGATTCTTCAACGTTCAGTTTTACTTTTTCCGGAGCATAATTCCCCTCCAATAAAACAGATTTGAATTGCGCTTTCGAACTATTCACGCAAACGATCAAAAATAAGGTCCCTGCAAGTATCCTCAGATTATCCATATACCTATATCTGCAAAAATAATGATCCTGTGCAATCTACAAGCGCCGTTTACAAGAATTATTCTTTTTGTTTTTGACCTCAAAATCCTACCTTTAAATTTTTAAAACTTATGGAAAAGTCAACAATTACCAGCTATCTGAACCAAAACAAAGACCGTTTATTAAGTGAACTCATTGATCTGCTCAAAATCCCTTCGGTGAGCGCAGACAGCAAATACAAGCCCGATGTGATTAAAACCGCGGAAGCCGTAAAACAACGCCTGATAGAAGCCGGTGCTGATAAAGTAGAATTATGTCCTACAAAAGGAAATCCTGTGGTTTACGGAGAAAAAATAATTGATCCGAAAAAACCAACAGTGATCGTCTACGGTCATTACGATGTACAGCCTGCCGATCCCATTAATTTATGGGATTCCCCTCCTTTTGAACCGGTGATTAAAAAAACAGCCGTACATCCGGAAGGTGCTATTTTTGCCCGTGGAGCTTGCGACGACAAAGGACAAATGTATATGCATGTAAAGGCCTTTGAATTTATGATGAAGACCAATACACTTCCCTGCAATGTGAAATTTATGATAGAAGGAGAAGAAGAAGTAGGCTCACCAAGTCTTGGTCCGTGGATCATTGAAAATAAAAACCGTTTAAAAGGAGATGTGATCCTGATTTCCGACACCTCTATTATTGCCAACGACACACCAAGCATTGATGTTGGTTTACGCGGACTTGCTTACATGGAAGTGGAAGTGACCGGTCCGAACCGTGACCTGCACAGTGGCGTATACGGTGGCGCTGTAGCCAATCCTATCAATGTTCTCTGTAAAATGATCGCTGATTGTCACGACGAAAATAAACACATTACCATCCCTGGTTTTTATGAAGATGTGATGGAGTTGAGCCAGGCAGAACGCGACGAAATGGCAAAAGCTCCTTTTGACCTGAACGAGTTTAAAAAAGACCTCGCTGTTAACGAAGAAATGGGCGAAAAAGGATATAGCAGCAACGAACGCACGGGGATCCGTCCAACCCTCGACGTTAACGGAATCTGGGGTGGTTACATTGGTGAGGGCGCTAAAACCGTATTACCTTCCAAAGCTTTTGCTAAAATAAGTATGCGTTTAGTCCCTAACCAGGATTCACATAAAATAAGCGAACTCTTTCAGAAACATTTTGAAAAAACAGCTCCTAAATCAGTGAAAGTGAAAGTCACTGCCCATCATGGTGGTGAGCCTGTAGTTGTGAGTACAGAAAGCGCCGGTTACAAAGCCGCGAGCAAAGCCATGGAAGAAACTTACGGAAAAAAACCTATTCCTACCCGTGGCGGTGGCAGTATTCCAATTGTAGCCTTGTTTAAAAAAGAATTAGGACTGGATAGTATTTTATTCGGGTTTGGCTTAGACTCCGATGCATTGCACTCGCCAAATGAACATTACGGTTTATTCAACTATTACAAAGGCATTGAAACTATTCCTTTGTTTTATACTTATTTTACTGAACTTTCTTCCAAATAATGACGAGTGGTGAACTAGTTGGCACCCTTGGTGTAACACTTTTATTAATTGCCTTTGCCCTGAACCTGGCCAATAAATGGAGTTCCTCTTCTTCCATTTATTTAATCTTTAATGTTGTTGGGGCAGGCTTAGCCTGTCTTTCCAGTTACCTCATCCACTTTTGGCCTTTTGTGGTGCTGGAAGGCGTATGGACTATTTCTTCACTCATCATGCTTTTAAAACCTGCTAAAAAATGAAATTGACTTCCGGAATACGTATTCCTTTCTATGTGCTATTTCTGCTGAGCTGTGCTTTTTTTATAAGCAGTTGCAAAAATTTTAAAGAACTGGAATGCACAGCAGTAAAGGGATTTAAGGTGAGTAAAATAAATACCGAGGGTATTGACGCCGAGATTCTACTCAGTATTAAAAATCCCAACGCGGTTGGATTTTCCATTTACAAAAGTGAATTCGATATTAAGTACAGCGGTGTTTATCTTGGAAAAGCAAAGCTTTTGAAAAACGTGCGGATTCACGCGAATAAAGAAGAGACTTACAGCTTCAATATCAAAAACGATTTTAAAGATGTGAACCTGATGGACGTTATGAAGTTACTAAGCGGTGCCACGTTTAAAAACATGGTGGAAGTAAAGGGCGATCTGAAAGTGGGCAAGCTATATCTGAAAAAGAAAATTCCGGTTGATCTGAAAGAAAAGCTGAGTCTAAATTAAGTCCTGTTAAACCAAGGCCTGAGGAACAAAAGGGCTTTGGAACGAAACTGTCTTATGTTATCTGAGGCTCTTAAGTCGTGATTCCCTTTAGTTTTTTAAAATCGTAAATTCCACTCGTCGGTTTAATTGTCGTCCTTCTTCGGTATCGTTTGTAGTTTCAGGTTTTGTTTCACCATATCCTTTGGCCTGAATCCGTTCGGCAGAAATGCCCAGAGAGACCAGGTAATCGGTAACCGATTTAGCGCGGTCGGCAGAGAGTTTAAGATTCGCCTCGTCAGAACCCACATTATCGGTATGACCTGAAAGTTCTATCTGCATTTTACCGTTCTGAGTCATTAAACCCGCCAGACGGTCCAGCTCCGGATAAGATTCCGCACGCAAAGTTGCTTTTGCCACATCAAAAAAGATATTGTTCAAACGGATGGTAGAGCCCACTTCGATTGGCACCAGGTAGAGATCACGGGTAATTTCTTTGTATTCTGCCACTGTTGAAAGATCCAGATTATCGGAAACCGAAATGTGTTTTTCTGCATACGCCATGAATCCATAATTTTTACCGTAAGGCAATACAATTTTATATTCCCCCGTCTGCGGATTCGATTGTGCCACACCTACGTTTTTTCCATCTGCTAAATTTTCGTATTCGATCACGGCACCCAATGGTTCTTTTGTTTTGGCATTAAACACCTTGCCCGTAATTAAGATTACCGGATTCGGCCGGAGTTCCTTGATCAGTTTTATCTTTACAATGTCGGTTCCACCGCCTACCGAATTTTTACTTGACACCATGTAGGCTTCTTCTCCCCGCGCATCCAAAGAATAGTATGAATCCCAATCGTTCGTGTTTATTGTTTCTCCCAGGTTTACGGGTTCTGACCAGTTTTGCCAGGTGTCGTCCAAACGTTTGCTCATCCAGATATCCTGATCACCATAACCCCCGGGTTTGTTGGAAGAAAAATACAGGGTAATTCCATCCGCAGCCATAAAAGGAGCGAACTCATTATTTTCTTTGCTGCTTAACATCAGAATCTTTTCAGGCTCCGTCCAGGTATTGTGATTTAAAGCCTTACCCACAAACTTTGTAAAATCTTTGATGCTTTTGGGCTTGCTCCAGTTGTCCTTTAAAATCAGGTGACTGAAATACAGGTCGTGTTTCCCTCCATTGCTGTTATCTGAGAAAGCGTAAATAAGTGTTTTACCGTCAGGCGTAAGGAAAGAGTTATTGTAACTCCCCATGTCTGAGTATTTTTTATAATTCTTAATCTCCAGTTTTTTAGGATCTCTCCATTCGCCCTTTTTATTTTTTACGATTACCGACAGACCCGCCCCCTCGTATTCCCCATCTTCAAAAGCACCCCTTACCAACAGTTGATTGCCATCAGTAGATACATTCGACACGCTGGAGTTTTTACCGGAATGATTAATCGGTGAACGCGGATGAATGGCCATTGACCAGCCCGCTCCATTTCGGTTACAATACCATACATCTTGTCCGGACAAGTTCTCAGAATGCCCATCGCGCACAAAATAAAGCGTTTTGCCGTCTGCGGTAATTACAGGAAGTAATTCCCCGGCGCTGGAATTCACATTGGTACCCAGGTTTTCAAGCACCGTTTTGGTAATTTCGGTATGCGTGGTGGTTTGCGCTGTTAGTTGTGAACCCAGCAACAGAACGAAGCTTAACACGTGTGTTTTCATGAAATGATTTTTGTAGAGCAAATATTAATCAGATAAAAGGCTCTACCAATACCCATTCCCGGGTATTTGACATACCCACTGGTGGGTATGTGTTTATTTACAAGAAAGGGCTTCGGATTATTTTCCGTTCAATACAAAAGCTCCCCAGTAATAAGGTTCAGGGTATTTTTTCTTTACTTCCAGCTGTGCAAGTTTAAAAGCCTCATAGATATTACCCGACTTAGCCCAATTCTCGTAAAAGGAAATCATAAGATCCTTGGTAGCTTCATCACTCACCGGCCACAGACTCATAATAACCGATTTGGCACCTGCCAGTTTAAAAGCGCGCTGCAAACCGTACACACCTTCTCCGTTTCGTACTTTACCCAAACCTGTCTGGCAGGCGCTCAACACAACCAGTTCTGTTTTGTCCAGACTCAGATTCATGGCCTCGTAGGCAGACAACATACCATCTTCCACCTCAGAGATAGAAGTGGCATTACTGGTGTTTAAGACGTAATCTTTATTGGCACCGCTAAAAAATACACCTGAGCGCATCATCGGATTTTTGTAATAATCCTGTTCCATTTTCTCGTAACCCGCTAAATCCTCTTCTTTAGGATCTTCCAGGAAAAAACCATGAGTTGCCAGGTGCAGCACATCCGGATTTTTAATTCTCTTCACAGCCCCTTCATTCGCATTTTCTTCGGTAAGAAGTGTTGTTTTTACGGAACTTTTATCCAGGGTTGTTTTAATCATTTTTACCTCCTCTTTGGTTCCAGGCAATTCACTGAGCACAAAACCAAAGGCACCGCGGGTAGCCAGCATGTCCTGCCCTGTATTTTTCGCATTGAGTTTTGAAATGTCGTAATCAAAACGGGGGTTGCCCACCAGCACGCAATTCTGGGGTTTTCTAATTTCGTTTCGTTTAATGTACTCCAGATCATTGAGAGAGGTGAGCAGGTGGATGTTTTTTTGTTCAATAAGAAATTTACTTTTTTCTCCATCGTAAAGCGTGTTCAGGTTCACCTGATTGTAAATACCATCCGGAGAAATATAAAAAGTGGTATACTCCCCCAGTTTGTCATCCACAAACTTCCACAAACGTCTGTAAAGATCCGGCTCATTTTTTTTGGTATCTATGCTGCTCCGGTAAAGTGTCATGACTTCTTCTTCCCACTGAATGGGCCGATCCATGGACAAGGCCAAAGGTTCCCCGGTAGGTTTAATAATCAAAAAAGAATAATTCGTGCCCTTTCCCTGGTTGTTATCATATACAAGGTAACTTTGAAATATTTCAATGGCGGCTTCACCCGGCGACAATAATTTCTGGATATTCTTCCAGTTAGATTTGGTAAAGAAATCCCGCCCAAAAGAAGCGCTTACTTTCAGAGAGATCTCTTTTTCCAATCCATCGGCTTCCGTTTTTAGTTGAGTAGCCTCCGCTAGCGCATTGGGGTAGTCGCTGGTGTTAAAATTCATCAGTTTGGCAATGGTTTCGCGTTTCAATTTTAAATCTTCAAACTTTGCGGCAAGCTGAGGGTCGTTAGTTTCTGAAATGCTTTGTCGGATCTTGGAAAGATTGTTTAATAAAAGACTTTTTGTTTTTAAACGGAAGTCCAGAAGTGTTTTAATTAGCTCAGGATAATCCTCCATGTGATTAAGAATCGTCGTATAAAAATTACGGATGTTATTTTCAAATTCTTCAAGGAAAAATAGTTTTTCGTTTTCGGTCATAAAACTAAAATTTTGTTCCACCTGACTGTATTTTAAATCCAGGTACTTATTAAAATACTCCATCGCTTCTTTTACCTTGTTTAAATCTGCAGCAACCTCAGCCTTTGTAAGGTATACCCGTTCCAGCAGTTCGGGTTGGGTAACCTTGTATTTACGCACGATTTCGAGAGTCTTGTTTACGTAGTTTTCTGCCTCCTTTGCATTATTTACTTCCTTCAGGATCACTGCCAGGTTGCAGATCATGTCAATAGAACCGGCATTTTCCTCAAATTTCGTTTTGGAATAAACCCCTGCAGCCTTGTTCAGGTAATCGGCGACTTCCTCATATTTCTCGACCGAAAAATAAGTCGTGGCCATATCCACATATACCTCGGCCATAAATAAATTATCAGGACCATAAATAGCTTCGTAATATTTTAGGGCTTCTTTAAAATACGCTATGGACTTATCCATGTTGCCCCAATCTTTAAAATGTATGCCCAGGTTATTGGCGAAAGTAGCCCGTTTGAGTGTGTCTGTAAAGTTTTTATTCTTCAATCCCTCTTCTATCTGTGGCACCAGTTCTTTTGCTTCGGCCTCCCGGCCCACATTGCAATAAAACACGATCAGATTACTTAGCGTGGTGAGGTAACTGTCTAATCTTACAAAAGGAAGCGCTTTTTTTATTTTAAGAGCGCTGGTATAAAACTGTTCCGTCTCTGCAATTTTATTCATTTTGCTGTAGATAAAACCCAGGTTATTTAGGTCACCGGCATATGCAGAAGAATTTTCGGTGTACAAAAATTTATCCATATTCTTTGCTTTGTAGGTATAAGCCAGGGCTTTTTCAAATTGATAAGCTTCTGCCAGCATAGACCCGTATTCCATTAAAAAGACCGGGTATTGCGGATTTAGTGTATCCTTTGTCTGTTTAAAAATCTTCTCGGCTTCTTCGTAACTCGCGTTTGCTTTAAGGGGCAATTGGATGTCGCGGTACAAGAGGGCGATATTACTTTGAAGGGAAGCATAGTCCACGCTGTTCGTAAGATTCTCTTTTTGACAGAGTCGCACCGCCTCTTTGAACAACTCTTCCGATTTGGCAAAGTCGTATTCGTACTGATAACATACCGCCAGAGAGCCCAGGTTAGACACCCTGTCTTTCGTCTCCATTGGATGTGACTTAGCAAGCTCAAGTGCTTTTTGTAACTGAGGCAGGGCATCTGCATAAAACCCAAGGAACACCAGGGCTACACCATAATTTTGAGCCATGTTCATTTCCGCCAGGGGATATTTACCCGAAGCTACCTCTTCCTGAAGTGTGGTAAATAAATTAAATCCTTTATCGATCTGTTCGCTGAGTAAATAGTAGGAAGCGTTTTCAGATCGCAGGATCAGCAGGTCTTCTTTGTTTATTTTAGAATCTACGCCAGCCTCTGTAATGGCCTTTTCAGACAATTCAATGGCTTTGGAAAAATTTCCTTTTTCACACTCTGCAGACGCTTCCAGTCTGAGTTGTTTTGAGTTCTGTGCATATGAAAAATAAGTGCAACACAGCAGCAGAAAAATTGCCAGGCCTTGTTTCATAGTTTTTGAATTGCAGAACCAAGGTAGCAAGATAGATTTAGTAAAACAAAAGGTATGAAGTAATTACTAATTCATAGAAGGATCACTTCCAAAATTAGCAAAGATGCTGTAACTGTTTTTAACCTCGCTTAATTGGAGCCCCCAGAGTTCGTCGGTGTCATTTGCAAAGTAGCCGGAGTCCGTAGGTTCGTTTAGCAGCCAATGTCCGTTCTTTATCTCCTGCTCTAATTGTTGTTCGCCCCAGCCGCTGTAACCTGCAAAGAAACGTACCTGGTGCGACTTCACTTTTCCATGTTCGATCATATGGAGCAGTTCGTTAAAATCACCTCCCACAAACACGTTGCAGCCAATTTCAAAAGTGTCCGGCACATCGTGACCGAGCGTATGCATAAAGAACAATTGATTTTTTGCCACAGGTCCTCCTTCGTAAATCGGGAAATTACCATTTTTAACCTGGGGACGTACGTCCCGCAACATGAACTGGGTCTTAAAATTAAGAGCAAAGCCCACTGCCCCTTCCTCACTGTGATTGGTAAGTAGCACCACAGAGCGGTTAAAAAACCCGTCGTGAAGTAAAGGATGTGCTATCAATAACTGACCCTGCATGGGGTAAATCTAAATAAAAAAACAATGAGTCGGGATCAAGTAATTAACGACTTTTCAAAAATTTTATTGCAGTCCATGAGTAATTTGAATAGGTTTGTAACTCTAATAAACTTATGCTTATCTCTTCCATAGTAGTCACCGATCAAAACAATGCCATTGGCATTAACAACCAATTGCTTTGTCACTTACCCGCCGATCTTAAATTTTTTAAAGCCACTACCATGGGTTGCCCCATTATTATGGGACGCAAGACCTACGAAAGTATTGGACGTTTGTTGCCAGGCCGTAAAAACATTGTGATTACCCGTAGTTCGGATTATAAAATTGAAGGTGCTGAAATTTATCATTCTTTGGATAGCGCTATAAAAAGTTGTACGGAAGAAAAGATCTTCATTCTTGGTGGAGGGGAGATCTTTAAACAAGCTTTACCCCTCTGCGCCGAAGTATTCAGAACCTCTATTCAGCATAGCTTTGAAGCAGACGCCTGGTTCCCTGACCTGCCTTCATCAGGATTTAAAATGACCTGGGAAGAATGCCATGAGAAAGATGAGAAGAATGTTTATGATTATTGTTTTCAGAAATGGGAAAGAATTAACAAGTAAGCAGTTGCCAGTGGACAGTATACAGTTAAAAAAATTTGTACCTTTCATTTAGAAATGAAAAAAGAAACCCTACAACGTTTTAAAGAAAGTATACTTCTGCTGTGCTTTTTGTTGTTCCTTTTTTCTTTCTCTAACAAAGGCTTTGCACACTCCGCTCAAAACGAAAAGATCCCTTCAAAGGTTGAATCCTCTGTACATTTAACCCTGGCGTCTCTTCCAGGCACACTTAGTGTCGCAAAAACACTTCCCTCTTTTGTTCCATTCCTCATACATGCCAGCAACACTGAATTAAAAACGCGTCTTGATTCCCGTAACTATACCGTTGTGCTTGGTCTGACAGACAAAAAATTCCTTTTCATTAAAACACAGATTGCCTCTGTGTTCTATTACCGCTTATTTAGTTTAAGCGGAGAAATTCCCGCCTGATTTAATCAATCACTTTCTGCATTGCCGACTCCGGGACAAACACGGGAGCCGGAAAATCATTATTTACATTCACTAAGAAAATTAACATGAAAAAAATAGTTTTTATACTGGCATGTGTATGCCTGAGTGCGAACCTGATTTCGCAAAACAACAACAAATTACAGGACGGATTATACCTTGTGAAACGTGTGATTTATGACACCACGAAAATCAAATCAAAAGATGCGAGTAGATCTGTACACTTTAATTCCTTGTTTCTGGAAAATGCACCGGAGGGAGCAAAAGCCTTATTGCTGGATACCAACAATTTTGTTCCGTTGGAACTGGCAAGTGAACCGGAATTAATCCCGCAAACAGAGAACAAAAAGAAAATCCAGCTCTCTTTTAGCCGCCTGGCTTCCGATCGTTTGGCCT
>CAZMHW010000030.1:0-5831 GCA_964566105.1 uncultured Akkermansia sp. | reverse complement strand
GCCTCATTTACGTCCAACAACCTCATGAAACAGGCCACCCTGGTTGTAGACGGAGAGGCTCTTACCGTTCATAAGATCAGAGCCGCCATTACCGGAGGGAAAATGGAGATTACCCGTTGCGGGGACAATGCCTGCGAACGGATTTATGTAACTTTGAAAGACAATGTAAAGCGTTAACGCTCTGAGCAGACCCGCCTTCCGAGTGCCTTGCCAGGTGCAGGCAGGCGGGTTTCACTCCTTACACAAAAGGTCAAACGGTCTTCAGAAAAATTGGCGTTCAAATTTTTGAAAGAACTAATCGATGATTAATTTCTCATTCTTAAATTCAAAAAGCCCAAGCTCCTTCGCCTTGTTAAACATCAATTCTACGGCTTCAATTCCCTTTTGTCCGAGGTCCACAGAAAAATCGTTTACATACAGGGCAATGTGTTTTTTCATGACCTCTTCGCTCATGGCCTGTGCATGTTCTTTTACGTAGGGCATAGAACTTTGTGGATTGGCAAAGGCATACTCCACGCTTTTGCGGATTAAACGGTTTACTTTTTGCTGCAACTCCGGATCAAGGTTGCGTTTTATCACAATGCCCCCCAGAGGAATGGGCGCATGAATCAGAGAATCCCAAAACTCTCCGAGATCCTGTACTTTTTTTAATCCCTTTTGCTCGTAGGTAAACCGGTTCTCATGAATAATGAGCCCCGCATCTACTTCGCCCCGCAACACCGCATCCTCAATATCTGAAAAAACGTATTCAGTTCTGTTTTTGAGTTGAGGATACGCTAAGGACAATAAAAAATTAGCAGTAGTCATTTTACCTGGTATAGCCACACGCATGTTCTCCAGGTGATCGCCCTTCCACTGTCCGTTTTCCACCAGCAGTGGGCCACAATTAAATCCTAAAGCACTGCCGGCCCGCAATAAAATATAGTGTTGCATGACGTAAGCGTAGGCATGAAAACTGAGCTTGGTAATATCCAGCTCCCCTTTTAAGGCCTTACGATTGAGCGTTTCCACATCTTCCAATTGCACTTCTACTTCAATACCTTCGGTATCAATTTTTTTATGAAGCAGGGCGTCAAAAATAAAACAATCGTTTGGACAGGGAGAGTAGCCGAGGCTTAATTTCATAGAGTTATACGATTTTAATAGAGTGGTACGTGATTCATTCAGTTTCTAATCCAATGGAATAGTGATTCAGATTTTTGATCAATTCCACCAGCACCTCGTTAAGATTTTTAATAGCCAGACTCATCTGCCAATTGTCTTTATTTCGTTTTTCAACTTTATTGCTAATGGCTCTCAGTTGAATTCCGCGCCAGTTAAATGCGTTCGCGGCATGAATAAAAGCAGCGCCCTCCATGGTTTCCACATCGGGTTTATAATCCTGCTGCACTTTACGGATACTGGCTTCGTTACCATGAACGGTGTTCACAGTGATTCCGTTTACCAGCGGGAGTTTATCTGTCACCTCGTTGTGTACCAGTTTCAAAAGACCCAGGCGTTGTTGTCCCAGTCCTAAAAAATCAATACTTAAAAACTCTTCGTCGTCTTCAGCGCCTAACTCACTAAAACAATCGTCGGTAACGTTTACCACTTCCCCTTCGTCGTATTCCCCAAAACTTCCGGCCACGCCCGCGTTGATGGCAATGTCGTAGTGTTTACCAGCAAGTTTACCCAACTCAAAGGCCGTATTTACCATGCCTACTTTTGTGATGCACACGTCGATGGCAAACTTTCCGAAAATATAAGAATGCGTTTTAGCCGTTTTATAATGATCCAGAAACTGAAGGGTGGGTTCAATTTCAAAAACGGTGGCGCTAACTAGAATGATGCTGATCATTGCAGTACAAATTTATATAAAATGCTTAACTTTGCGCCATGATTTTCTTAACCCGTCATGAGCATTTTAACGCGGCTCACAAGTTATACAATCCCGAATGGAGCGAAGAAAAAAACGTGGAAGTTTTTGGGAAATGCGCCAATGCCAACTGGCATGGACATAATTACGAGCTCATTGTGACCATAAAAGGCGAGGTGAACACCGAAACGGGGTTTTTGATGGATGTTAAAAAACTGAGTCAGATCCTCCAGGAGCATGTGTGTGAGAAATTAGACCACCGCAATCTGAACATGGATGTGGATTTTATGCGTGGAAAACTTGCCAGCACTGAGATTCTGGCCATGGCCATCTGGGAGCAGATAGTGCCTCATTTACCGACAAATGTTAAATTACACTGCGTCAAATTGTACGAAACACCCCGTATTTACGTGGAGTATTTCGGAACATCGTTATAATTCGCCAAAAAGAGCCTCTGCATAAACTATTTTAGTTTAAATTTGTTTCTACTTTAATTGGAGCCACTTGATCAGCAAACTTCTGAAACAGTGCTTCGGGATATTAAAAAATCAAAATCATAGTTTTGCCCCTATTTTATTGATTTAAAAAATTTATGAGTAATAGAATTGCCATTTTTAGAAAAGAGCATTTTAATGCTGCTCACCGTTTGCACAGTAATCAACTGAGCGATGCGGAAAATGCTGTAACCTTTGGGAAGTGTAATTACTCTAATTACCACGGGCACAACTATGATCTGACCGTAAAGGTAACAGGGGAAATTGATCCTGTAACCGGCTACGTGATTGACACCAAAGTTCTGAGTGAACTTATTAAAGAAGAAGTGATCGAAAAATTCGATCATAAAAATTTAAATCTGGACACCAGCGAATTTAAAACGCTGAATCCTACAGTAGAGAATATTGCTGTGGTTATCTACAACATTCTCCGTCCCAAATTAGATAACCGTTATGAGCTAAAAATAATTTTGTATGAAACAGAAAGAAATTACGCTGAATACCCATGTTAATGGCAACAAGGTTTCTTTAAGTGAACTGAGCGCTGAAGAAATCGGTAACAACCATGTCATGACCACCATAGAGACCCCTATGAAGGAGGATGCATTTGTGGCAAGCGATGAGGAAAAAATGAAAAAAATTGAATTTCATTTTAAAGAGATTATGGAAACACTTGGACTGGACCTGCGTGACGATAGTTTAAAAGGAACTCCGGAGCGCGTGGCTAAAATGTACGTCAAAGAAATTTTCAGTGGTTTAGATCCTGCCAACAAACCCAAGATTGCCTTGTTTGAAAACCGTTACCAATACAATCAAATGTTGGTGGAAAAGGACATCACCTTTTACAGCAATTGTGAGCATCATTTTGTGCCCATCTTCGGAAAAGCACACCTGGCTTATATTTCAAACGGTAAGGTCATTGGTTTATCAAAACTCAATCGTATTGTACAATATTATGCAAAACGCCCACAAGTACAGGAACGTTTTACCATGCAGATTGCGAAAGAACTTCAGGAGGTTTTAAAAACAGAAGATGTGGCGGTAATTATTGACGCGAAACACTTGTGTGTATCGTCACGAGGTATACAGGATATCAACGCGGCGACTATCACCTCTTTTTATGGCGGTAAATTTCAGGAGGAAGCTACTAAACAGGAGTTTCTCAGGTATGTGGAGATGAAGACGCAATATTAATTGCTACAGATAGTACAGAATATTAAAAAAGCTGTTGGTATATCCCAACAGCTTTTTTTATTTCGTCTTTTCAATCACACAGGCGCACAAAGTTTTACCTGAATTAAAAAATGCGTGTCAATCTAGTTCTTACTAAAATGGAATTCGGTGCGGCGGTTATAGCCGTGTTCTTTGTCTGAACAATCTACCCCATTGGTGCAACGGTTCCGGATCTCTTTTTCGCCTTTTCCCAGGGATTTTAAACGGCTTTGGTGCACTCCGTTAGAAATAAGGTAATCAATAACGGCTTTGGAACGTTTTTCAGATAACAACAGATTAGCCTTGTCTTCTCCCTGTGCATCCGTGTGCGATACCACCTCCAGTTTCACCATGGGATTTTCACGCAGGATCTTTACGACCTTGTCAAGGATTTCTTTTGAATCTTCTTCAATGGTGTATTGCCCCAGTCCGTACAAAATATTTTCCGTCACGTTCAGATCCTTTTCCTTGCTGCTTCCAAATTTTTTAAAGACCAGTGCTATGTCTTCGTCCTCGAGCACTTCCGACAATAATACAATGTCGGTTGGGATCATTTTGTATTCAAAACCCCGGTTGGTCTTTTTGAGGCGTGATACTTCCTGACCTGTTTGGGTGGCGAGAATAATATTATTGACTTCCTTAGGCGGGTACTTTACCACAACAGCATAATCTCCTTTTTCATCGGGCACCGGGAGTTCAAAATCGCCATAGTCGTTGGTGACCGTTGAATCGGGCTGTTCTATACCAGTTTTAAATAAAGAGACCAATACATTGGGAAGGGGTGATTTTTTACCCTGTTTTTCCGTGAGTAATTTTCCTTTGATGGAGCCTTTCTTTTCGCCGTAGTGAAAGATTTTTATAGGCGACGTTTCTTCTACGGTACCCTCCACACTTAACACAGTTAATTTTCCCGCGTTTAAAATACTGTTTTCTTTAATGTCGGAAGTTTTAATGTAAAGGATCTCCCACTCGCGACTGAAATTAAAACCCGCCCTGTCGGTCTTCACCAAACTGTCTCCAATTTGTTTGTTCCATTTACGAATTTTGGAACGTAACTCCAGCGCATCGTCGTTCACCTCCTTCACAAAAATATAAAGTGTTAAGCGGCTGCGTTTGCGGGGACCAAAAAAACGGTTTAAACGATAAATGTGGTTTACCACGGCATGCAGACTGTCGAAATTATCCTTATCGCCATTCATATCGCCAAAACGGTAAAGCAGGGTAAATGTATTGTTCGGCAGGTTGTAAGTGCCAGTTGTGGTTTTGTCTTTAGAGAAGGGGATGCTCTCCCGAATAGTGTCTTTTTTGGTGTATTTGTGCTTGCCTTTGTCTTGCGCCGAAGTGGTTATAACAATTAATAACAGGCAGCTTAGAAAAAAATAAAATCTCATCATTCCAATAGTCTACCAAAGATACTCCATGTTTTGGACATTCTATTGTTCTGCCTACAAACTTTAGACGAAAATAATCACCAATTCCGTGAAGATATTAACTTGAAACGACTGTTCCGGAACTCTCAAAAAGTTCAGTACTGCCATTACTTTCCAAAACCATTCCTCCTGTTTTCTGTTTGCAGCCTCTGAATTACCTGTCTTTGCAAGTCAAGTATCTTTTTAATAGCTGCATTATCAAGAGCTTTGTTCTGATAGGTTTCAACAAGCCGCAGTGTGCTGGTAATCTTAAGAACGTTCAGAAGATCTAAATACTGACGCTGATTAGTTTCTACCTCTTCCGTCATTTTTAAGGTTGCTGCGATTTTATGCTCATAGGTTTTTTCGCTTCTTAAAAGAAGTCTCTTCACTTCCGCCCTTAGCAAGGTATCGTGAATGTTAGCTGCGCCCCTGTTTGCAGATTGGTAGTAGGAATCGGATTTGGCCTGATAGGCCCTGAATTTTCTGAGAGAATCTCTTTCCATTTCTTCAACAACTTTGATGTCATTCAGAAGTGCTTTGTATTCCGGCTTTGTGTCAGTAAGTTCTTTGAAGAGCTCTTCCAGGAGATCGTTTCGCTCGTAAGATTTGAACAAGATGCCCCTGCTTGTTTCTGAGGCTTCTTCCTGCAACACCTTCGGTGTATTGTCTGCAACAGGGGTTTGAGCGGGTTGCTGATGATTACAGGAAAATAAAGCTGCAAGCAAAAGGCTTAAAAAAACGTGTTTCATAGCTGGTCGTTTTAATTATGAAGGACCTGGCTTTAGCGCCGGGCATTACTAAACTAGGTAATTTACATGCTTCGTTCAACCCGATTACCATTTTTTAACTGCAATAAAC
>CAZMHW010000029.1:0-16806 GCA_964566105.1 uncultured Akkermansia sp. | reverse complement strand
CACTATAGGTCAGTTTATTTTTTAGCGCCAAGGAAATATTCGGTTTGGAATCCGCATTCATAAAATGAAGACTGTCTGTTTTTGTAAGAAGAAATTTCCCCTTGGCACTGCAGGCAGAGGGGTCGAGGATAAAATCTACCCCAGCCACTAAAGATTTACCATTTAGTTTTACCTCTACTTTTTTTGGAAAGGTATTTACGGGATGATAGAACAACTGTGTGTAAGACTTTTGAAAAAGAGGGGAGGTATTAAATTTTTTAAGTTCTTTTACAAGGTATTCTTCCGCTTTACCCAGACCGTTTTTTACGTAACCTCTTCCAAAACAATCTGTGGAGCTGAGGTATTTTAGTATTTGTCGGGTGTAAAGAGTGTCCTGTGCAAAAGAACTTTTGCAGACGAGTAAAAATGCCGACAAATAAAGTGGAAAGCGCATATTCAAGGGATCTTAAAGATCAGGAGGCAATTAGTCGAAGCGTTGTTTCACCACGGAATAAAAATATTTCACCACCTCATCACTCCCCTTCCATTCATAAACACTTTTAAGGCTGTTCAGGTAAATTTCCGCTTCGTGCCAGCTGTTCACATTGTTTATTTGTTCCAGAGCGATGTTGTATTCAGAGGAGTTTTGAGAAAATAATTCGTTAATGAAACGGAATTTGTCATTAATCCCAACAAGCAGAGGTGCTTTGGGTTTTTGAGGTTCAACCTTTTTTACTTCCGGCGTTTTTTCAACCACCTCCACTTTTTCTTCTTTCTCCAGTTTAACGGTTTCTTTGATCTCGTTTACAATCTCAGCCTTTTTTTCTTCCTGCTCCGATTTTTCGCTCAGTTTGGCATGAATATTAAAGCTTGGGGAAAGTTCTTTGTTCTGTTTGTTGTATTTATAAACGGCAATGTTTTCCTGGAGCAGGGAAAGTTTTTTCTGTAGATTTTCACAATCCTGCGTGGAAGGTTGTATGGTATCATCCACAAACAACTCAAGTGTCGGAGCTAGTTCTTCAATTTGTTTCTGAATCTTTTGCAATATTTTATCTGCGGCCATAGTGTGATAACAAATTTATAAACTAAGCCTAAAATAATTTGATTTTGTTACATCTTGAACTACATTTAAGTTTTGTTTTACACGCATTTTAAACAATGTTTCTCGAGAATAACAACAGAACGCTCAAACGGGGATGGATAGAGGTTATCTGTGGAAGTATGTTTTCCGGAAAAACGGAAGAATTGATCAGGCGTTTAAAGCGTTCGGAGTTAGCAAAACAGAAGATAGAGATCTTTAAACCCCTGGTAGATACGCGTTATCATGAGCTCAAAGTGGTAAGCCACCAGGGCAACGAGATCAGTAGTACACCGGTTCCCGCGAGTGCCAATATTTTACTTATGGCCAACGACGCAGATGTTGTGGGGATAGACGAAGCTCAGTTTTTTGACGACGAACTGCCAAATGTTTGCAGCCAACTGGCAAACCAGGGCAAACGTATCATTGTTGCCGGACTCGATCTTGATTACAAAGGTCAGCCGTTTGGGCCCATACCCCAACTGCTGGCAATAGCGGAGTATGTTACAAAGGTTCATGCCATTTGTTTGCAATGTGGGAATCTGGCATACGTGAGCCATCGAAAAACAAAAGAGGAATCACTCGTGCTGTTGGGAGAAACCGATAATTACGAACCTTTATGCATAATCTGCTATAACAAAACCAGTAAGAGTTAAATGTACAGTCTGAATCAAATAGCCGAAATAACCGATTCCAGGTTTGTAGGTAAAAATAATTACAAGGTTAAACATTTTTTGAACGACAGTCGAAGCCTGTATTCAACCAACGATGCTCTGTTCATTGCGCTTAAAACAACACGTAATAACGGCCACAATTACATTGAAGGTTTAATTGAAAACGGACTCAGGTCCTTTCTGATTCAGGAGAGTGAATTTGACACAACACCTTACAAAAATTCTGATGTTTCTTTTATCCTCTCCAAAGATCCGCTTAAAACCATCCAGCAACTGGCTTCCTACCACCGTCAGCAATTCAATATTCCGGTAATCGGAATCACGGGTAGCAACGGTAAAACGGTGGTGAAAGAATGGTTGTACCAGTGTTTAAAAGCGGAGTATAGTATTTGCCGCAGTCCTAAAAGTTACAATTCGCAAATTGGGGTTCCACTCAGTGTTCTGAATTTAAACGACACACACACGCTGGCTATTTTTGAAGCGGGCATCTCACAGCCAGACGAGATGGAACTTTTGGCTTCCATCATTCGCCCCACAATGGGTGTGCTTACCTCTATTGGTTCCGCACACGACGAGGGATTTCAAAGTAGAGACCAAAAAGTAAAAGAAAAGATAAAATTGCTGGAAGGAAGTGAACAGTTGGTTCTTTCGGGCATCGGTAAAAAAGAGGTTCCTGAATATCTGCAAAAGCGCGCCACCTTTGTCTCGGATGCTGTGGACGCTGATCTGAAAATTAGTTTCGACAAAGGTCTGCTGAAATTAAAAACAACAGTCAGTGCTACTGAGTTTAAAGTGCCTTTTTCGGATATGGCTTCGGTCAGCAACATGTCTACCTGCGTGGCTGTCCTTACGCTCCTGGGCTTTAATGAAAGCCGAATCGCACAAAAACTGGCAACGCTTCAACCGGTGGCTTTGCGTCTTGAAATAAAAAATGGCATTGCCAACTCCCTGATCATAAACGATTATTATAATTCAGATCTCGATTCTCTGAAAATCGCCCTGAATTACCTGCAACAACAAAGTCGCCGTCTCAAAAAAGTAGTCATTGTTTCTGACATTGAACAGTCGGGTATTTCTTCCGCGAATCTTTACAGGCAATTGGCGGAGCTCTTTACGCAAAATAAGATTGACGTCGTAGTGGGCATAGGCAAAGAGATCTCCGGGCACAAACCTCTTTTTAAGGCAAACTCTTTGTTTTTTGAAGATACCCAAAAGTTTTTGGCCCAGTTCAAACTGATAAGTTATCAGTTCAGTGATGCGACTATTTTACTTAAAGGCGCCAGGAGTTTTGGTTTTGAAAATATTAGCAGGGTATTGCAACAAAAAAGTCACGACACGGTCTTTGAAATTAATCTGAACCGTTTAACCGACAATGTGAATTATTACCGTTCTCTGCTCTCACCCGGTGTAAAAATAATGGGCATGGTAAAGGCAACGGGTTACGGAAGTGGCAGTGCTGAAATCGCCCGTACACTTCAACACATTGGCGTGAATTACCTCGCTGTAGCTTATGCCGATGAAGGGGTGGAACTCAGAGAGTCCCGAATCGGATTACCCATTATGGTCATGAGTCCCGAAGAAGATGCCTTTGAAGATATTATCAGTTACAATCTTGAACCTGAGATTTACAGTTTTAATGTACTAAGGGCTTTTGTAAGCAGACTCGATAGTCTTGGTATTACAGAACCATATCCGGTTCATCTTAAGATTGACACCGGAATGCACCGTTTGGGTTTTGAAGAAAGCGACCTTGATGAACTGGTAATAGAATTAAAAAAGACCCAGCAACTACAGGTAATGTCTGTATTCTCTCACCTGGTAGGTTCAGATAATAACCAATTGGATAATTTTACGAAAGAACAGATCCGGATTTTTGATAAGGCATCTGCAACAATCGAAAAAGTACTGGGCTACCCGGTATTAAAACATCTTTGTAATTCAGCGGGAATCACACGTTTCAAAGAGGCACATTATTCCATGGTGCGTCTGGGCATAGGTATGTACGGTATGGGTGTTGACAAATCTGAACAAGGGAAACTTCAGAATCTGGGAATCCTTAAAACAAAAATAAGTCAGATCAAAACGGTAAAGGGGGGACAAACCATTGGGTATAACCGCAATGGCAAAACAGAGAGAGATACGCGTATTGCAACTATTCCAATTGGTTATGCCGACGGCTTTAGCCGCTCCCTGGGTAACGGAAAACACGGTGTGTACATTCACGGTGCTTTTTGTAAGACCATCGGAAATATTTGTATGGACATGTGTATGATCGACATAAGCGGGATAGAGTGCAAAGAAGGAGATGACGTGATTATTTTTGAAAATGCGGAACAGATTCAGGCTCTGGCTCAGGCATTAACTACCATCCCTTACGAAGTACTCACTAACGTTTCGGGTCGGGTAAAAAGAGTTTACGTTCAGGAATAAAAAGAAAATGAGTCAAATTATATTTGATAAAGCTACGCTGAAAGATGTGCCGGTGTTGGTGGAGTACAGAATTCGTTTTGCCCTTGAGTTATCTGGCGAAAAGAATCAGGAAGCGATTGATGCATTAAAAAAGCAAATGACGGAGTATTTTTCAAAAAATACGGAAATAACTTCCATTGTCTCTTACATCGCACGTTTAAACGGAAAGGTGGCGGGTATTGGTTCCCTGCACCTGCGCGAAGTCCCCGGAAATTTTAAGAACCCTTCTGGCAAATGGGGGTATATTATGAATATGTATACGGTTCCTGAATGTCGCAGAATGGGTGTTTGCAAAGGAATCCTGCAAGCCCTGGTGGAAGAGGGGAAGAAACTGGGAATTGGTGCTTTTGAATTGCACGCTACACAGGAAGGTGAGTTGGTTTATAAACAGAATGGATTTGACCTGCATCCCGAACCGACGTATAGAAAATATCTAAAGAGTCAATAAATAAAGAATGGATGAAAATAAACTGAAAGACCAGATAAAATTTATTTTCAGCAAGGTATTTCCTCTTTCCGGCTCTGCTTTTTACGCCCTTGTTGGTGTTTTCACCAACAAGGTATTGGGCTAAAATTATGGTTGTCAATTGGCAATCACCGAAATTTCCACATGTGCTCCCTTGGGCAGAGCTTTTACTTCCACAGTTTCCCGCGCCGGTGGATCTTCGCTAAAGTAGGAGGAATACACAGCGTTGATCTTCGAAAAGTTCTTAAGATCTGTGCAGTAGATGGTTGATTTCCTTACCTGACTCAGTTTCATTCCTGCTGCTTCAACAATCTTTTGGATATTATTTAACGCTTGACTGCATTCATTTTCGATGTTACTGGTGTCGAGTAAACCTTCGTTGTTTAAACCTATCTGCCCTGATACGAACAACGTGCCACCTGAGAGAATAGCCTGACTGTAAGGTCCAATAGGTTTAGGTGCATGAGGAGTAAAAATAACTTTGTTTTTAGTTTTGCCGGAAAAGGCAAACCAGCAACAAAGGGCAACAACAACCGCTATGAATAAAATCCGAAACATGTTTATTTTACCGGTGGTGCAGCCATCTGCGATATTTCTGTTAATCCTTTTACAAGGAAATCAAGATCCTGAACACTGGTATAAACATTAGGTGAAACGCGAATACCATTTATTTTTTCATGAATAATAGAGACGGTATGTATTTTAAAGCGGTCATATAATTTGTTTTCTATTTGCTGTGCCTGCCACCCTTCTACACCAATGTTTGCCATGGCACAGGAGTATTGTGGTTTAAGTGAAGTCACCAGTTTCATTTTAGGTAATTTCACGACTTTCTCGGCCCAATAATCTTTTAAAAACCGAAGGCGTGCTTCTTTTCGTTTTCCGCCAATAAGATTATGAAAATCAACAGCAGCACCAATGGCCATTTCAGAAGCAAAAGAACGGGTTCCTAAGGTTTCAAATTTTTTAATATCTGTTCCGTCCGGTTCACTATTCGATAAAAGCGCCCATACGTTTTTTATTTTTTCTTTTTTAATGTAAAGCAATCCGCTCCCAAAAGGTGCGCTCAGCCATTTGTGCAGGGAGGTGGCAAAATAATCAGCTCCCGTATCTTCTATTTTAAAATCAATGTGACCAAAGGTTTGTGCTCCATCTACAATCACCTCGCATCCTTTTTTATGCGCCATGTCAGCAATAGCCCTACAGGGAACAATATTTCCGGTCCAGTTGATCAAATGTGTGATATGCACAATTTTAGTTTTGGAAGTAATGGCGTTTTCATACAATTTCACAATGGCAGCGTCATCTTCCAGTGGTTGGGGGATGTCAATCCACACGAGTTTTATCTTATCCCTTTTTTCACGCTGTTTCCAGGCGTTGGTCATATTGGGATAATCAAATTTACTCAGCACCACTTCATCTCCTTCTTTTAAATTCAATCCAAAAATAATACTGTTCAATCCTTCCGTAGCATTACGATTAATAGCAATTTCTTCCGGCAGTACACCACACAAGTCAGCTAACTTATTTCTTAGCCCATCTCTTTGTTGATCCAAAATCCGCCACATATAATAAGAAGGGGCTTCGTTTGAAAATTCATAATAGCGTATGTGTGCATCCTGAACAATTCTGGGTTGCGGTCCTACACCTGCATTGTTTAAATTGATCAGATTGGCAGAAGTGTTATAACTTTCTCTGATCCATCCCCAAAAGTCTTCGTTCTCAGAGGAGGCGGACAGACTTTGGTTTTCTAATTTTGTCAGGTGTTTCTCGAGTTTAGTCGTGAAATTTTTATCAATGGTCGAAAACAACTCAAGCGCGCTCAGTGTGCCTGCAGAAGTTAGTAGAAAATTACGTCTGTTCATCGCTATATTTTTAGTGTGTTTAAAGAGAGGGTTTGATTTGACTAGGAGTGACAGGATTTCAAACCTCTTTAAAGATAGAAAAGGAATTATAATATTCAAATATTTCTTTTGAATAAGACGGAAGTAAGAAAACAGATGTTAAAACTTAAAACCGAGTTGCAGGTTGAGGTGAGTACTATTAATGTAAAGTGAAGTGGCAGCGTAATTTGTTTCAAAGTAGTAGGCGGAAAACCCATACCTGAAATTCACCTCAGCGAAAAAACTTCCTTTTGATGCGGTCAGACTGTTCTTCTGCCAGCCCAGAGCGAGACTCACAAAGGAGTTGAACTGGTTGTTAAATAATGGGTTTTTAAATTTAAGTTCAGGAGAGTCGTTTTTTATTTCCGTGCCATCCTGCGTCACTTTTAAATTACCGGGCAACAAATAACGCAAATGGTAACCAACCGAAAGGTAAGGACTAAAAAGACTGTTATCTTCCCGTTTAAATAAATACTTTAATTGCAAAGGTAAGTCCAGCTCGTGTATGAACAAAGAGTAGTT
Organism: uncultured Akkermansia sp.; assembly: GCA_964566105.1. Taxonomy (GTDB): domain Bacteria; phylum Bacteroidota; class Bacteroidia; order B-17B0; family Aurantibacillaceae; genus Aurantibacillus. The sequence goes on along the minus strand of CAZMHW010000029.1, from coordinate 9,735 downwards.
GTACGAAAAGGATTTGTCGTAGAGTTTAAGTGTGTCCGGATTAAAATAATACGATTTAAAATTAAGCCCGTGAAAAAAATAGTCGACACCAAATAAAAAGAAGATTTTGTATTCTCTTCCCATCCTCTGTTCTCTGCGGAATCCGACTAAGGCACTTGTTTTTTGCCTTGGATTTATGGCATGGTGAGAGTTGATGGAATAAAAACCAATAACAGGACCAAAATTGATACGCGTGCCATTACCGGATCTTTTTTTTGAGGATTGGGAAAATAAAATAGCGGGGATAAAAAAAAATAAAACAACAAAAGAGAGCTTATGTTTTATTTTTATCATCTGATTTATTTACGGATAACATTGGTAGCACTTGCCTGAGCAGTTGGCATAATCAATATGTCGTTAATGTTTACGTGAGCAGGGCGGCTGGCCACCCAAAAAATGGTTTCTGCAATATCTTCCGGACTCAAAGGCGTCATGCCCATGTACACTTTTTTAGCGCGGTCTTCGTCCCCGTCAAAACGTACAATACTGAATTCTGTTTCTACCATTCCCGGATTAACTGCGGTTACCTTAATGCCGTGTGGTAAAAGGTCAATACGCATGCCTTTGTTCAGCGCGTCAACCGCATGTTTGGTGGCACAATACACATTTCCGTTAGCGTATACTTCTTTTCCCGCAACAGAGCCAATATTCACAATATGGCCACGACCATTTTCAATCATCAGATTAGCGATAGTTTTAGTGGTATACAACAAACCTTTAATGTTTGTGTCTATCATCCGTTCCCAATGCGACACCAGACCCTCCTGTATGGAAGAAAGTCCGGCGGCAAGTCCTGCATTGTTCACCAATACATCAATTTTTTTGTTTTCAGGAGATAAAGAGGCAATAGCGCTTTCCACTTCGTTTTGCACACGAATATCAAAACATAAACTGCTTACTTTAATTTTATAAGTGCTTTCCAGATGTTTTTTGAATTCATCTAAGCGCTCCTGCCTTCTTCCGGTAATTATAAGATCATGACCATTTTTTGCAAAGATTTCGGCTGTACTTTTACCTATACCTGACGTTGCTCCTGTAACGAAAACTAACATACATTATTTGTTTGAAGGTGCTAATTTACTGTGCCTGCGGCCGTAAACAAAATAAATAATTAAAAATATTATTAACCAGGCTGAAAAATACAACCAGTTTTTGTAGCCCAATTGCGACAACATATAAAAACAGCAGAGCAGCCCCAGTGAAGGGATTAGAGAAAAGTTGTACTTATAGGTGAGGAACGAAAAAACAGCAAAACCAATAAAGAAAAAATAAACGGGTACTTTGGTAAAAAAGTCATGGATCGAATCGCTGCTCAGGTAATAGTGAAGGGTGTCTTTGTCTTTTATGAATAAAAAAAGTAAAGAAACAACAAACAAAGCAGGTACAATGTATTTTGCATTGATGTAAGGGGTTTTAAATTTGGAAGGTGGAGCCGTTGGATCCATCCGCAGCTTCAACACGCCGCCGCAAACCAGACAAAAAGCAAATAAAGTTCCTGCTGAACAGATATCGGTTACCATGTTAATGTCCACAAAAAAGATAGGAATAGCTACGAGCAAACCGGTAACGATGGTGGAAAAAGAAGGGGTTTTGTATTTGGGGTGAATTTTTGCAAAGGATTTCGGCAACAAACCATCACGGCTCATGCTCATCCAAATGCGCGGTTGTCCGAGCTGAAACACCAGCATCACACTGGCCATGGCAATCACGGCGCTGATGGCGATCACACCACTTAACCAATGCAGGCTTTTTACTTTTTCAAATACATAAGCGAGGGGGTCACCCACATTGAGTTCAGAATAACTTACCATACCGGTTATTACCAGTGCAATGGCTACATACAAAATGGTACAGATAATGATGGAGTACAAAATGCCGCGGGGCAGATCGCGTTGTGGATTTTTACATTCCTCTGCAGTGGTTGAGATGGCATCAAAACCTATGTAAGCGAAAAATACAGCGCTTATTCCTTTTAAAAGACCGGCTATTCCATTGGGCATAAAAGGATCCCAGTTGTTACTGTTCACATAAAAAGCGCCTACAAAAATTACGACCAATACCACCGCAATCTTGATGAGCACCATAATGTTACTGGCGTTTCTGCTTTCCCGGATACCGCGATAAACCAACAGGGTAATAAGTACATTTATAATCAGTGCGGGTAGATCAAAAACAAGGTGCAGGCCCATAAAAACCGGTGCATTGGCATAAGCCATATATCCCTCCATCAGGCCCATGCTGGCAGGATCACTTTTAATACTGTTCAGATCGACGCCGGATGCAAGCAGACTGCTTACGACTTCAAAATTATGTTTTGCTGTAAAATAATCCAGGCATAACCATTCACTGACTCTGTAGTGAAACACATTGTTTAGTAAAGCTGTAAAATAATCACTCCAGGAAATGGCTACCGTTACATTTCCAATGGCGTATTCCATAATCAGCGCCCAGCCTATGATCCAGGCAAACAATTCTCCAAAGGCAACATAGCTGTAAGTATAAGCGCTCCCACTAACCGGAATCAGAGAAGCAAATTCGGCATATGCAAAGGCGGCAAAGCTGCAGGCCAGGGCGGTAAAAATAAAAAGAAAGATAACTCCGGGTCCTCCGTCGGCACTGGCTTTTCCTATGGTAGAGAAAATACCCGCTCCTATGATCGCGGCTATTCCAAAAGCAGTCAGGTCTTTTACTCCCAGATGTTTTGCCAGAGACCCGTGGTGGCTCTCTTCGTTACTGACTTTTAAAATGGAATCTATCGATTTTTTCCTAAACAGGCTCATTCTTTACACACATAACATTAATTTCACCTAACTACTTTCTCGCGAAGTGGTTTTGGCGGAGAGGCGACTGAGGCAGACCCGTTTGAGTGCCGCTCAGATGCCCTATCGGTATAAATATACAAAGTATATTCTTAATGAGAACGTTTAAAAAATCTCATTTTTAAAGGTTCGAGGTAATATAGCACCGAGAGCAACAAAAAGACCAAAGCAGGACTGCGGTAGCGGAAAATAGCACCACTGTTTGGGCTTGTTAGTCCCACCAAAAGGCAAATTCCCACACTAAAGAGTAAAAAAGTAAGTGGGAGAAAGCGGGATTTTTCTTTTTTCGGAAGATGTCTTGCCAGGAAAAAGAGAGAAAGTAATACCAGAAAATTCTCAAAACTCGCCAGGTACATGATGGGGGAATGGGCGTTAAAAAAAAGGGGATAAGCGAGCGAGTAATAGAAGGCCGCCGCAACAAGTGAAATGGGCTTGTGGGTGTAAGCACTTAGGTCTATATTCGACTTACTGGGTGCCACTTTGTCAAGCAGTTGGTATGGTCGCAGTGAATCTTTATTCAGGGCATGTAACTGTTTTTCTGCTTCGCCTCCGGCTTTCCAATAGCTGTAAGGGACTCCTTTTTTAATTGTATAATAACCGGGTTTTCCTTCTGCTTTTTGAATAAGAGCGGTGTCAAAAGGCAGTTGTATAAAAGTGGTGTTATCGGATAGAAAGATTCCTCCTTGTGCGGCTTCTGAAAAGACTGTTTGACGTGTAACGGCGATGCTGTAAAGCGATCGTTTACCGACAAAAACGGAAAGAGAATTTAATGCAAAAAAGAAACATCCCAGAAACAGAAGCATAGTAAGGAATCTGCTTTTGAACTTTTGTTGTTTTTCGAGGATAAAGAAACTTGCAAACAAAACAAAAGCGGGTAGGAGCAGGTAAGGTTTTAAAAATGCAGCCAAAAAAAAGGTTGGAATTAAAAAGAGAACTTTCTTAAAAACGACAATTCCGCTAACCACTTGTTTTAACTGGTAAAGCATAAGCCCCAGTATAAAAAAAGTGATCCCTTCTTTTAAAAGGCCTCCACTGTAAAACCAAAGCGCGGGAAAAAAACACAAAAGGATCAGCATCAAAAGTTCTTTCCCTTTGAAATAATCTTTGAAGGTTTTGTAAACATACACGCAACCAATAAAACTCAAAAAGCAGCTAAACAGCGCGTGTACGAAATAAGAATTAAAACTCAGGAAATGAAAGAGACTGTGAATCCTAATCACCACCCGGTTGTCGTTATACAAATAATCCTTCACCGCACCATTATCCCAGTTCAAGGTGTCTTTCAGAAGCAAAAAATCGTAAGAAGTGCTGCGTTCGTTTTGAAAGCCAAGGAGTATCTTTAAATAGCTTGTAAAATCTCTGTACGCGATCTGATTCAGCAGTTGCGCGTCATGGTAAAATTTTCCACTGTCGAACTTTTCCACGCCCCCATAAATGTTTTGGTAAACAAAATAAAATACCGGAACAGCAAGGGCTTTGATCAAAAATAGGAAACTCATTTGTTTCCGGGAGACGACATTGTCATCTGCCAACCCAAAAAATCCGGTGTAATAAATTAAACCTAAAAATAACAGCAGGTATAGTAAAAAAGCTGTCAAGCGGGATAAGACTCAAAGGGTTTGATTTCCATAAAGCGCAGGGGCTCCGATAGAGGTGTAAATCCGAATTGAGCATACAAAGCATGTGCATCCCTGGTGGCCAGCATAAAACGCCTTAATTTTTTAAAAGCGGGATAATCCATAATGAATTGCATCAGTTCTTTGGATAGACCTTTGCCCCGCCACTCTTTTAAAACAAATACATCGGCCAGGTAACCAAAACTGGCGCCATCTGTTATTACCCGCGCATAAGCGATCTGGCGACCTCCGTCATAGATTGCAAAACAAACGCTCCCTTCAATCGTTGATTTCACAAGATCAAGCGGTATATTCTGCGCCCAGTAACTTTCTTTGCTTAAAAAATCATGGATGACAGAAATCTGCAATTTATTTTTGTCATTGCTGAACAAATAATCTCCCTTATTTTTTTCGTAGTTCATGTTAAAGATTATTTACAACAACCAGGTATTTATTTTTGGGATCAAAGCAAAACCGTGTGATTTTTTTTATTCCGAAGGATGCCAGGTCGTAAAGCAGGATCCACTCATTTTTTGATTCATCAAAACGCAATAAACGTGTCTCTTCCGATTTTAAAAGACCAAGAGTCGGATGCCAGATAATGTCTTCACTTAACGAAGGATACTCCGCATATTTCTGCGCTTTATGCAGAACAAAGTCATAGGTGTAAAAGGTAACTTTCGTGGAATCTTTTAGACCGTAGATCAGCGTATGACGGTTAATGGCTTTAAATCCTCTGATGGGAGCATTTCCCAACCACTTGTCTTCATTGCTGCGCTCCACAAAAAAGCGAAGAGAGTGGGGTTCGGTTAATTTGTAATAAACCACTGTGTCGGAGTTCAGAAAAGTATAATATCCTACTGAGTCAATTTCAAATTTTTTTTCATCTGTACCGAGTGGTGCAGTGATAAAATGAATACGCTGCTCACTGTCTTTTTCAACAACTACCGAAGTAATGTAACTGCCATTGTCACTGAGCACAGGGGAGTATTCGCTTTCTTTGGTTTTTGTAAGCTGGGTTGTTTTTTTACTTCCGGGTTCGTAATAATAAATATCGGCCTGTTTGTCTTCACCTATACTCACATAGTAAATTTTTTTTCCATCCGCCGAAAAGGAAGGTTGATTGTCGTAGCCTTCACGGTTAGTGATATTCATGGGATTGGTAAGTACACTTTGTTTCAATTTATCTGTTTCCAGTTTAAATAACCAAAGGTCTGTGTTGGGGAGTTGCGCCCGCATAAACACACTTCCAAACAGGCAAAGAAGGAGATTAAGATTTTTCAGCATTTAACTTTAAAAAATAAGTGTTCATGATAAAATAAATGAGCGTCCCAAAAATAAGTCCGTCCAGCATACCCGCCAATACATCGCTGGGATAATGCACTCCCAGATACATGCGGCTGTAAACCACAATGCAGGGGTAAATGTAAAGAAGGAGTTTATAACGTTTCCGGATCCAGTGAATACAGAGAAACATAAAGGTAGTAATCCCAAAGGTGTTGGCTGAATGTCCGGAGAAAAATCCGTATTTGCCGCCGGCGTAATTATTTACAAGATGAATCTGCTCTTTGATCTCGAGATTGTGAGTAGGCCTGTAACGCTGTACGCCATGTTTTATGGCGTTCGAAGACAGATCCGTGCAGGCAAACACGATGGCGCAACCTACCATAAACTCTACCGCTTTTTTAGCGGAAAATTTTCTGTAGAAGGCATAGGCAACGGCAAGTATAAAAAGAATGGTGTGCCACGACTCGCTCATGTACCACATAAATGTATCCATCAGGGGAGTGTGCAGGGAATTTATTTTTAACAACAAATTCCTGTCCAGCATTTCTAACCATTCAATCATGCTTAAAAATACTAAAAATAAAGAAACCGGAATTTAAGAGGATTTACTGCAGGCCACTGTCACAATTTCTGATTGTGCTTTATCCAGTTTACTAATGGCTCCATAACCACCCTGCACATCGGTAAGGTGTTTAAAGCCTTTTGCTTTAAGAATGGAAGCGGCGATCATACTTCTGTAACCGCCGGCGCAATGAATCATGTAAGGCTGTGATTTATCAACGGTACCCATCCAGGCGTAAATAAAATCCAGGGGCTGACTTTCTGCTTTTTCAAGGTGCGCCGATTCAAATTCTCCTGGCTTTCTCACATCCAGTGTTTTTGCGCCCTGAGCGTAGTGTGTAATAAATTCTTCTGCAGGAATACTGTTTACCTGTTCTGTTTTTTTACCCGAATTTTTCCAGGTCTCGAAACCGCCTTTCAAATAACCCACACAATTGTCGTACCCTACGCGCGATAAGCGCATAATGGTTTCTTCTTCACGACCTTGAGGTGTTACCAGTAAAATTGGCGCGTTAATATCCAGAATCACAGTTCCTACCCAGGGAGCAAATTGCCCGTCTAATCCAATATACAGGGAATCAGGAATATGTCCTGCGGCAAATTCCTGCGGCTTGCGCACATCCAATACGATGGGTTTAAGACTGTGCATGATACTTTCAAATTCCTCAGGTGACAAGGCTTTTGAACCTTTTTCCATCACCTTGTCGTAGTTCTCGTAACCCGATTTGTTGAGAGCCGCGTTTTTCGCGAAATACTGCGGTGCCGGTAAAATACCGGTGGTTAATTCTTTTATGAAATCTGCTTTGCTCATGTCTTTGAGCGCATAATTTACTTTCTTTTGATTGCCAAGCGTGTCGAAGGTTTCTTTACTCATGTTCTTACCGCAGGCCGATCCCGCGCCGTGAGCAGGGTACACAATTACATCATCCGGTAATGGCATTATTTTGTGACGCAAGCTGTCGTAAAGCATTCCTGCCAGGTCTTCCTGGGTCAGGTCTGATTTAATGGCCAGATCCGGTCTTCCCACATCACCAATAAAAAGAGTATCCCCCGAAAAGATACAAAGTGGTTTTTGATTCTCATCCAACAAAAGATAGGTAGTTGATTCCAGGGTGTGACCCGGAGTATGCAAGGCTCTCAGAGTGAGTTTACCGATTTTAAATTCTTCGTTGTCTTTGGCAATATGACTTTTATAAGTTGTCTGGGCGTTCGGACCAAACACTATTTTTGCACCGGTTTCCTTGGCCAGATCTACGTGTCCGCTTACGAAATCGGCGTGAAAATGTGTTTCGAAAATATATTTTAAACTGTCGTTATTTTGTTTTAATAAATCCAGGTAAGGTTTTGTCTCCCTCAGGGGATCAATAATGGCAGCTTCTCCATTGTTGGAAATATAGTAGGCGCCCTGTGCAAGGCAATTAGTATAAAGTTGTTGAATATTCATAAATCAAAATTACAATTATAAAGTGGTTTCAAAAACCGCTTTATTAATAGAATATCGTTAAATTTGTTTATTTAAATTATGTCAGATTCATCAAAGATCGATTCGTCTAAAGCCCCTGAGCCGGTGGGCTTGTACCCGCACGCGCGTAAGGTGGGCAATTTGTTATTTTTAAGTGGTGTTGGTCCCCGCGAACGTGGTACAAAAAAAATTCCGGGCGTTGAACTGGACGAAAAAGGACAAATTATCAGTTACGATATCGAAGCGCAGTGTCACAGTGTGTTTCGCAACATCCGTTACATTTTGGAAGATGCCGGAAGCAGCTGGGATAAAATAGTAGACGTTACCGTTTTTCTGACAAATATGAAAGACGATTTTCCGAAATACAATAAGATCTGGGCAGAGTATTTTAAAGAAAATCCTCCTTGTCGCACAACCATAGAAATAAACAAATTACCGACCCCAATTGCCATTGAATTGAAAGTTTTGGCAACCATCGATTAGATTTTCGTCGAAATTCAATCGGTAAGTTAGTTATTTGTTAAGTAATTGAATTTCAATTATTTAATTTTTGATAAATTGTTCATAACCCAAAATAAATGAACTTAGAGTGAAACCTTTTACGATTTATCGTGGTATAAGTAGTGCTAAAAAACGATAAAAGCGCCAAAAATTTAACATTTTAAGTTTTTTTTATAACTTAGTCCAAATCTAATCTATATGATAATTAAGGAAAACCAATCGATTTTAATTCCCGTTGATTTTTCCAAGCAATCTTACATTGCCGTTAAACAGATTTACAGCTTAGCTAAATTTACCAAATCCAAAATTATTTTAACGCACATTTCTGCTACCAGCGAAACTGAGCGTAAAGGTGATTTGGAAAATCTGGCTCAGGCTACCCGTGAAGAAAGTGGTTTGACAGTGGAGACGCTTGGTCAGAAAGGCGAGATTTATGAGACGACTAACAAAGCCGCCACAGATCTTAATTGTTCCTTAATTGTGATGGCCTTAGATGAAAATGCTAAATTTAAAAGTGGCTTGTTTGGCGGGGGTATGACAGTTATTAAGTTTCTGGCTGCAGCTCCATGCCCTGTTATCACACTGCGTTCCAGCGAAAAGAGAGAAGGATTTAAAAATATTGTAATGCCTTTTGACCTCACTCCTGAAAGCCGTGAGAAAGTTTCTTTCGCTGTTCAATTGGCGCACTATTTTAAAGCGGATATCCGTATCGTATCGGTGTTTAAACCAAACGATGACGAGTACGAAAATAAACTTTTACCTTATTTGCAACAGGTAAAAAAATTCATCAAACAAGAAGGTGTAAATTGTACTAACCGTTCGTTGCCAAGCACTAAGCCTGCCGAAGCAATCATCGAATACGCGGTAAAAAACGATTGTGATCTTATCATTCAGATCAACCAAAAAGACTTGAGTATAGGTGAAATGTTCAGTGGTACTATTGGACACAAGGTGGTGGAACTTAGCCCTATCCCTGTGCTCAACGTACCTCCGATGAAACGTGAAAGTATGAGCCACTTTAGCAGTGGTATGTAATCCGTTTAGCTTCTTACAGCATTAAAGGGCTTGAAAAAATAAGTCAGCCTGAACCCGACAAAACTGCCCCTGTTTATAAATTCGTGTTGGTATTCCTGCCCGTCAACTTTATACGTCACGCTGGCACGCGAAATTTCTTTTAAGCCAAGGTTAAAAAGAAGCGTCGTCTGCAGCAGATTTCCTCTTTTAAACAGTTTTTCTCTTGCAATTGAAAAACGAAGCGTGGTGTTGAAACCGCCTTTGCAACTTGCTTCACTACGAATGTAAGTGCCATTGTTTGTACCTTCTGTGTCGTAGTTTAATATTTTGGAAATGGATTGACTTCCGCTCAGTGTCCGCACAAATCCTGCCCCCACCAGCCATTTGCTGTTTTTACAGTTCGGTTTAAATTTATAGTAAATAAGGGTGGGAAGTT
>CAZMHW010000028.1:0-17133 GCA_964566105.1 uncultured Akkermansia sp. | reverse complement strand
TTGTAAATAAGTGATATTGGATGGGTACACAGTTGTCTGCTGACGTTCAGAAAGCGTCGTGTTAACATGCAGTTTCCGAAGATTAAAGTGATAAGTGATCGAATAGCCTTCGTCGAAATCATCTCCTGCGTGAGAGCGGGTGCGGATGATCGGGTTTCCATGAAAGCCTTCACCTTTGAACATTTGCTGGTCAATTTTTACCCAAAGGGAAATTGATCCCCTTTTAGGTTTTAATAGCTCGCTGGTCCCCAAATTAAGATATGAATCGAAATTACCCTGGAAATAATATGCCGATTTTGGGTTCCCAAACCTGTCTTCCACCAATTTGGCTCCGTATATTTTGGGATGAAGCCCCCCCAGATCATCTTTCGCTTTTCCGTCGTTAAATGTAATCTTTGCAACCAGTCCATCTGCCGTTTGTCCCATCGAGATAAAAGACAGGGAGGACAAGAAAAAAAACGCACAACACCGAATCATTTAACTAAAATAGATTTTATAAGCGACACTTAAAATGAATGCTTCGTCTTTTTTTATCTGAGTTTGTGAGATGCGCGTTTTGGTTTGGGAGAATGTGCTTTTGGTTTATATTCGCGCTAAAGGAGAAAAAGAAGGGTTACTTTTTGATGCTTTCTTTGATTATTTCTACAATTTTCAAAACGGCAGGACAGACTAGAGTATTGCGGTACGTAAGGTCAAGAATTTGCTGCATTTTTTTTCTGTTGGTGTGTGGGTATTCGCGGCAGGCCGTAGGTCTGTCGTTGTATATAGAACAGTAGTTTTCTTTATCCAAAAATGGGCAGGGAGCCTTTTGCAAAACAAAATCCCCTTCTTCATCCATAAATAAATAGGTTTGGATAAATTCTCCCGGTTTTAACTTTGTTGCTTTGGCCGCCCGCTCAATATCGCGCTGATAAAATATAGGTGAGGTGGTTTTACAACAGTTGGCGCAGGACAAACAATTGGTTTTTGAAAACACATCGTCGTGCGCCCGATGAAAGAGTTCATCCAGATTTTTCAACGGTTTGTTCTTGAGTTTCCTGAAAAAGGTGTGATTTTCCTTTTTCTGTTGCTCTGCTTTTTTATAATACTCCTGAAGATTCATCCCGGTTAAATGAATTAAAAAACCCCGAACGAATCGGGGCTATTTTAAATTTCTATTCTGCTTTTTTTGCGGCTTTTTTTGGAGCGGCTTTTTTTGCAGCAGCTTTTTTCGGAGCAGCTTTTTTTGCAGCCTTTTTAGCGGCCTTTTTCTTTTTAGGACGCGTTACACCTGTTGAACCTATGTGAATTTTACCACGTTTTGTTCTTTTATCTCCTTTTCCCATAAATAATAGTTTAGTTTTGTGTAAAAGTAAAAAATTATCTTTACCAAACAAAAATTAGGGCCAGGGTAACACTATATAAACTCAACGCATACTTAAATTCACCTCACTATCAAAAACACCTTTCATAAGCAAGAACGTTTGTGCAGCAGAAAACAGATGGAACTTCTCTTTTCAAAGGGGAAATCAAGTAATGCCTATCCTCTAAAACTAGTCTACCTGGAAACACCAGTAGATTTGATGTATTCAGCGCAAGCCATGTTTGTAGTACCTAAGCGCAATCATAAGAGAGCGCACGATCGCAATAAACTAAAAAGGAGAGTCAGGGAAAGTTATCGTCTGATTAAAAATTCGCTCTATGAGGAACTTGAGCAAAAGGAAGAGCGCTTGTTACTGGCCTTTATCTACGTTTCAAAAAAACAAGAAGACTACTCCGTCATACAGAAATCGATGACGAAATTGATCTCTAATCTAACTAAATAAATGCGGCCTATTTTTTATTTGCCTCTTTAATGTACACATCCAGGGCCCCTGTCATACTGGGGTTTTGAGGATTAGGGGCAAAAATATCAAGACGGTATCCAAGATTTTTAACCATTAATGCAGTAGCGTGACCAAAGGCAGCAATGCGTGTATTAGCTTGTTTGAAGTTAGGAAAGTTCTGTTTTAAAGATTTTATTCCTACAGGTGTGAAAAACACCAGTATATCGAAATCCGCCAGTGTTTTGATGTCACTTAAATCCGCGCTTACTGTTTTATAAAAGGTAGCTTTGGTAAAGGTAATTTTCACTTCATCCAAAAAATCTACAATTTGCTCTTTATGCACATCACTCGCAGGCAGAAGGAATTTTTCCGCTCTGTTTTTACGAATAACATCTACCAGATCAAGTATGGTTCCGTGCCCGAAAAATATTTTACGCTTACGGTACTGGATGTACTTTTGCAAATAGTATGCTGTTTGTTCGTTAATGCAAAAATACTTCATGCTCTCTGGTACAGTTACACGCATTTCGTTGCAGATCCTGAAATAATGATCAACCGCCAGCTTACTTGTGAGAATAACTGCTCCGTGCTCTAAAATGTCAATACGCTGTGCCCTGAATTCCTGCGAGGTTAAGCCTTCAACCTTAATAAACTGCCTGAACGTAACGCCAATATGGTGTTTTTTTGCAAGATCAAGATATGGATTTTTGTCATTTTCAGATGGCTTTGGCTGTGACACCAAAATATTACGGACTTTGGTTTTTGGGTGAGTGCTTACCTCAATACTTGGAGGTGGTGGAAGAGTTATGATTTGTTTTTTGGAGGATTTGCGTACGCGCTTCACCGCCGAAGCTTTTTCAATATTTTCTTTATCCTCGGAATTAGTAATTACCTTTTTCTCTTTAACGGGCTTTACTACTTTTTTTAAAACGGCTTTTACGGCCGCTTTTTTTACCGGGGGTTTTTGCTTCTTTATGTTTGCTTTAACTGGTTTTTTCTTTTTGGAAGAAGAAACCTCTTTCGGGCGCTTTACCGACTTTTTAACTTCTTTTTTTGCTGCTTTTTTTTTAGCAACGCTTTTCTTTGCTGACATTAATGTCCTGTGTTTAAAAAGTTTCAATTATATATTTTACCAAAACAAAAACAGGTAAAATTTCCAAACCGCAAAAGTACGAGAATATTTGCAATATTCCTACTCTTTCTTCTATTAAGCCGGTAATTATGCCCCGATACCATTTTAAGATTATTGAAGTGGCCAGTACTATTAAAGCCCCTGAAATAAAGATAAGGGGATTAAATGGGCTGAATTCGAGTAAAACCACCAAAGGGAAAAGGAACAAACCGAACGTTTGATTAACCAGCGTCGAACTTGTAGCGTATTCGTTAATGACCTTGCGCTGATTCGTAAAAAACACCAGTGTTTTGTTAGAGAAACTTTTAGCTATAAGAATCAAAAGGATTAGAAAAAAGAAAAAAACAAACTGCAGCAAATGACCCGTATCGCTTAAAACAAACTTATACATATTGTTTATTTTATAGGCGAGAAAGGACACGTTAAGAACAAAGAACAGATTAAGTGCCAGGGCGTGAAATTTAAATGGGTTTATCTCCTCCCTTTCTAATTGCTGAAGAACCTGATTGCTGAATGTAGATTGCACTATACGCACCACCCTTGCAAATGCACTGATCTTGATTAACACCAACAAGCTTAAACATACAAACAAAAACACGGAAGGCCAGATTAGATCCGTACTTGTTTTCACCAAAGGTAAAGCGTTGTTTTTGGGGAGTAAATGGTTATAAAAAATATGCTGCGTGTTCTGAACAATCAACTCTTACAAAGCAAATGTTCGTGAAATGCAGAACCCGAATTTAACCTGACCCTTTGCCCAGCTATCGGTGGTATAAGGAATATAATTGTTCTCGATTAATCCGCTGGCATTGGTGTAAAATAAGCTAAACACATGTCCTCCTGTTTCAATTTCAAAACCCAAAGAAAGTGGATTGTGCGCTTTGTCGTTGTTTTGATAAAAAGAAGAAACGTTATAAAAGTAGTCTCCAATAAAACTAAGCCTTTTGGTAAGTTTTATTCTTCCTCCAAAGCCCATGCTGAAAAAACCGTTTTCGTCTTTTGCATTATTGCTTGTGTTCACATTTTCTTTTATAAAGTTGCGGTGCATGTAACTCGGCAAAAGTTCTAAGGACAGCCAGTCTGTGAGTTTGCTTGCGATAATAAACTGGTTAAAATAGTTCAAACGGTGCAGCTCGTTGCTGCTGAAGTCTTTCACTACACCATTGTAAATAGTTGCCATTGGCGCATGTGAGTACCCTACGCTGCTAAAAAAAGCCAGGGAAATAGGCATGCTAAAATTTGTAGTTTGTTCCAGAATTTTCCACTTTAGATTTCCATCCACCAGTTTGTTCATTTTACTTCTTCCTATTCCAACCGTAAGATTATCAAGCAAGCCATAATCAAGGCTTATGCGAATATCCGAAGCATTGTCAAATCCTAAAAAGGTTTGTCCTGTTTCGTTAATTGGGTTAGAAAGGTTGCTGTCGTAAATATTGCCAAAACGGTGACTGATCCTGAAGTCAAGATGCTTTTTCTTTACTGTTTCGATGGTTTGTGCGTTACCTATACGAACGGTTTTAAAAGTTGCGTATACCTTTTTCGGACCCTCTTCTTTTTTATCATCTACAAGACTCAAAAGATCATCTTGCGCAAAAGTGTTGAAGGAAACTAATCCTAGCGCTAAAACCAAGGTGGTTTTTTTCATTAAATTCATACGTGTGTTTACTAAATTATTTTTTTTGAAGAGGTTCCAATGTGCTGTTAATAGTTACGTCTACTTCTTCTGCAATATTTTTTACATACATTGAAGGAACTTTGATATTATAGTCCGCCACTTTTACTTTGAATTTACTTAAAATAACCATTTCCGCTCCTTTTTTAGTCATGGTTCCTTCCATGGTAACGTCGCGTGTAACACCATGCAGGTTCAATTTACCGGTAACAGTTACTTTGGTTTCACCTTCCTTGGCGTAATCGATCGTTTCATTGATCTTTCCCTTAAACTCTGCATAACGGTTAGGGTAAGTTGGGGCGCCATTCACTTCTACTTTTTTATCCGTTTCCATGTAATTTTCATTAAAATGCTCTTCCATTAAGGCATTTTTAAATTTAAAATTCTGAATGGTAACTCTTACCTGAATTTCATTGGTAGAAGCTTTTAGTACAATAATTGCTCCCTTATTCTGAGCCTCAATGTTTTCCAAAGGTGCTTCCGAATAAAAGCTGATAGCGGTTGCTCCGCTTTTTGCAGTAAAAATTTGAGCGTGGGTATTTATTGCCAAACACGCTGCAAGAACAACAACTATTTTTTTCATAAGTTTTTTTAATTTTATCAAATTTATAACATTTCTTTTAAATCACAATCATCCAAAAACTTCATAATTAGGCGGGGAAAAGCATAGGCGCTAAGTTTGTTGAGACTTACCCTCGTTTCTCTTATCTGGTGATTCTTCCTGGTCCCCACAGCTGTAGAGACTTCCGGCCTGATTACATAAAACCTCGCATACAAATGCTGGTGACTTAAAATGTGTTTATAGTTTTTAGATACAAATGTTAAGCCAAACTTGCCAGGGCAAAATTTTACAAATTCCTTTGATCCTAAAAATTCATCCGGCTGCATTTCGGTTTTTGTTTCAATGAGGGGGAATTCATAAAGTCCCTGCCAGATATCTCCCTTATCCCTTTTAAATATCGAAAATTCCTTTTTGTGATTTACAAGAACAACATAATTAAAATACCGGTTTCTTACCTTTGTTTTCTTTGCCTTAACAGGCAAATCGCCTACTTGAGCATTTTTAAAAGCATAACATTTGTTTTTTAAAATGCAGTTCTGGCAATCCGGATTAGCAGGTTTACAATACTGAGAGCCAAATTCCATGATTGCCTGATTATATGTAGCCGGATCCTTTTTATCCAATAACACATCGGCCAGGTTTTGAAATTCCTTTTTGGCGGGAGTGGTGTCAATTGGCGTATTTACCCCAAAAACCCTGCTCAATACCCTGTATACATTCCCATCTACCACAGCGTGAGGTAAATTGTATGCAAAGCTTGCAATTGCCGCGGCCGTATAGTCTCCAACCCCCTTAAGGGCTCTAATTTCTTCATATGACCCCGGAAAATGTCCTTTATATTCGTTCAGGATGGTTTTTGCCGAATAATGCATATTCCTGGCCCTGGAATAATAGCCAAGCCCCTGCCATAATTTGAGGACCTGGTCCTCAGTAGCCTGAGCAAGATGTTTGACTGTTGGGAAGCTTTTTGTAAAATTAGTATAATAACTCAAGCCTTGAGCTACCTGCGTTTGCTGCAATATAATCTCTGAAAGCCATATTTTATAGGGGTCTTTAATATGCCTCCAAGGCAAATCACGCTTGTTTAGAAGGTACCAGTCCATCAAGCCTTTACTGAACCATTTCTCCATTGGGGTCTAAAATTACCTTATTTAACAATCCAAACAGGGATATTTGTTTAAATCCAAAAAAAATTTTCAATTCATAATAATAATAGTATCTTTGCTGCCCGTTTTAAAATACAATTAATTGATTTTAAATAGTTTGTAAAAATGACCAAGGCAGATATAGTTAATGAAATTTCAGAAAAAACCGGCATAGAGAAAATGGCTGTGCAGGCTACAGTTGAAGCGTTTATGAAGACCATCCGCAATTCGATGGTAGAAGGTAAGAATGTTTATTTGAGAGGGTTTGGAACCTTTGTAGTGAAAAAACGCGCCGAAAAAATTGGGCGTAATATTTCCAAAAATACAACTGTTGTTATTCCGGCCCACTATATACCGGCCTTTAAAGCCGCAAAAACATTTTCAGACAGAGTTAAACGCAATGTAAAAACTGCCGAACCTCTGCCAAAAAATATTGATTAACAAGAATGGGCGTTAAGAAAACACAGGTTCTGTTATTAATTAGCGCGCTTGTACTATTCGTTCTTTTATTTATTGCCCCGAAAACACTGCAAAAAACCTCTGAAGAGGTTTTGACTACTTCCGGTAAGGCTGAAAATAACGGCAATCTCAGCATGTACCTCAATATGGCTTTAAAAGTCATGGATTTAGGTCAAAAGCAGAAAGCGGAAAAATTTTTGGAAAGTAAAAATTACGACAGCCTGAGTACGCTCTGGAGTAAATTAAAACGGCCCGATTTAGCCGCTTATTATACAGAAGAAAAAGCCCGCTCTAAAAAAGATCTGGCCAGTTGGCAGGACGCGGGAAACCGCTACTATTACTCAGTTCAGTTCACGCAGGACAAGACCGAAATTCCTGTCCTTTACCAATGTGCCATGCGCTGCTTTAAAGAGTGTTTGAGCCTGGATCCAAAAAACGTTGACGCGAAAATCATGCTAGCCTCCTGTTATGTAGAGGGTGGCGAAAATCCAATGGAAGGGATAAGTCAGCTGCGTGAGGTTGAAAAAACAGATAGCAACAATGTAAAGTTACAGTTAACCTTTGCGTTTTTCTCCGTTAAAAGCAGGCAGTTCGACAAGGCGATCCAGCGGTTTAAAAAGGTTTTAGCCGTTGACAGTACGTATATTGAAGCTTATCTTCATTTGGCCGACGCTTACGAACAACAGGGGAAAACCCCGGAAACAATTCAGATGTTGGAAACATATGCTTCCAAAACTTCTGATGTTACTGCCAGGTTAGAAATAGAAAAATACATACAACAACTCCAGCAGAAATAATTTATAAGCTGACAAGGGATTAAAAGAATTAAGAAAATAAATAATAACAATTAAAATTAAAGATTATGCCAAGCGGAAAGAAAAGAAAAAGACATAAAATGGCAACGCACAAACGCAAAAAACGTTTGAGAAAAAATCGCCATAAAAAGAAATAATCAGTTAAACTGATTTTTACTTTATTAAAATTTCTATTGCGGAAGGGCTCATAAAGCTTGTTCCGCTTTAGTTATTCGCCATCAAAACAACAAAAGTTTTGTGATGTTTGATTGTTTTATCTAAAAACGACTTATGTCATGGTTCTACGTGCTTGTTGTTGAAATAGCGTTCAGTTAAGATTTTATAAATTTAAAATATTAAGTGCGTGAATCAAGAATTAATAATTAATTCCACGCCTAGCGAGGTTGTTATAGCTCTGCTGCACGACAAACGTCTTGTAGAGCTGCACCGCGAGAAAAATAACTCAAAATTTTCGGTAGGCGATATTTATTTAGGAAGAGCTAAAAAGGTTATGACTGGCCTTAATGCGGCTTTTGTGGATGTTGGCTATGAAAAAGACGCCTTTCTGCATTATCTGGACCTGGGGCCTCAGGCTTTGTCACTTATAAAATATGTTGAGCATGTTCAAAACGGGAAACAAACCGTGAGCAATCTGATGTATTTTAAAAACGAATCTGAGATCAAAAAAGACGGCAAGATTAACGAAATAGTTAAATCGGGTCAGAGTATGCTGGTTCAGGTTGCAAAAGAACCTATCAGTGCAAAGGGACCGCGGATTACCACAGAAATAAGTCTTGCAGGTCGTTATCTTGTCCTCATTCCTTTTTCCGATAAAATCTCTGTTTCTTCCAAAATCAGAAATTATGAAGAAAAGAGTCGTTTAAAGGAGCTCATGCAAAAAATTAAACCGAAAAATTTCGGTGTAATTGTGCGAACAGTAGCTGAAAATAAATCTGTTTCTGATCTGGAAGGAGATTTGAATGATTTGATTAAACGTTGGGACGATTGTTACCAGGCTATAAAAACCTCCCAGCCACCTATGCGTGTTTTAGGAGAGGTTGACAGAAGTAATGCCATTCTTCGCGATTTCTTAAACGCCTCTTTCAACGCCATTCATGTAAATGATGCGACTGTATTTGATGATCTTAAATCTTACATCAAAACCATTTCACCAGATAAGGTAGACATTCTGAAATTGTATAACGGTAAGCTTCCTATTTTTGACGGCCTTGGTGTTGAAAAACAAATTAAGAGTCTTTTTGGCAAAACCGTCCACATGAAAAGTGGGGCTTATCTGGTAATTGAACATACGGAAGCCCTTCACGTGTTTGATGTGAATAGCGGGAATCGTGCCAAGAGTGATAGCACACAGGAAGAAAACGCATTGGAAGTAAACCTTGAAGCGGCAGTTGAAGTTGCCCGTCAGTTAAAACTGCGTGATATGGGTGGCATTATTGTGGTTGACTTTATTGATATGCACAGTCCTGAAAATCGCAAATTACTCTTTGATAAACTCAAAGAAGAAATGAAGAGCGACCGTGCGAAACATAACATTTTACCTCCCAGCAAATTTGGTCTTATTCAGATTACACGTCAACGTCTAAGACCTGAAGTAAATATTGAGGTCCTTGAAACCTGCCCTAGCTGTGGGGGTACGGGTCAGGTTCAACCAAGCATTTTGTTTGTGGATCAAATTGACAATACGCTTCGTTTTATTACAAAAGAACAAAATCAAAAAAATATAACACTACATACACATCCTTACGTGGAAGCCTTCATTAAAAAGGGCGGACTTTTCAGAAGTCACCAGTGGAAATGGTATTTTGAACATAAACAGTGGATAAAAGTAGAAGGAATGGCCAGTCAGGGTATTCTTGAATTTAAATTCTTTAACAAAGACATGGACGAAATTGTGGTTTAAGCCACTATAAATACAAAGCCCCGTTACAAAAAATGTATCGGGGCTTTTTTATTGTTAGTATTTAGGAAAAATTTAATGTAAGCTGCCTGTGTTTTCCCAAACGACGGAAAATAGGCTCCTGTTGTATTTTGGAAAACTGTTTCTCGAGATGCATCACAATTCGTAACGGAGACTCGGCGCTTTTTAGAATCGGCGCATCAGAGTTTTTACTGTTATTCAGCACGTTTAAAAAATGTGCCCATTCCTGCAAAGTCGATGTATTGTTTCCGGCGGCTAAGTGATTTTTCATGTTTACTACATTTAATCGTTTCAACAAATTTACTACGTTTAATAGTGATATATTGCTACGTTTTGTAGTATTATTGAAGGTTTCGATTTGCCTCCAAACCCGCTCCACAGCTCAAAAAAAGAGCCTCGGAATTAAAACAGATGCTGAAACCTTTGCTTATTTGTTCCCTGAACCTATTGAATCAGGACTTTCATGTATTACTGAATTCGCGACTGCCCGATCTTTCATACAGGTATTTTGATGCATCCCGCACATGTGATGACGAGGTCCTACTATTGCTGTTAAACTTCCAACGGTTAATGCCATGCTGGCAAAAAACACTATGGCTTTTGTTCTTCTTTTCATTCTGATTTTGATTGTTAGTTGTTTTTAATTGTCATAAGACTCTAGATTCCTGGTCAAAAAACCAATTACACGGCTTCCGAGTCTGCTTTTGTTTTACCATCATTTTGGTGATAATGGCCACAGCCACGAGCATATTTGGCCATAAACTCTTTACGCTGATCTTCGGTCATGTTAGAACAGTGGTGCGCATAGGCCGGGTGCATTCTCCAATACCTTCTTCGTCCGCCGAGCAGTCTGAAAACCGCTTTAATCAACAGAAAAAATACAAGTACTTTGATAATGAAAAAGGGGAGCATGAATACCGCTATGCCGGCCAAAATCCCTGCCAGGATGGTTTTAAAAATTTGTGATGTCATTTTACTTTTTTGTTTATGCTTTTCCGCGTACGTCGGGTAGGCTTGTTTATTAAGGTAGACGATGTTCTTTGCGTTTTACTTTAAAATAGTTTGAAAAGTTTAGTCTAACCAATTATAAAATAAATGCCGCATGCCACCGCTTTGCAGACTTAATTTTAGAAAAAAACAATACCTTTAGTTAAAGCTTAAGTCCACTTATGAAAAAACTGTTCTTCCTTTTTGGTTTGTTTATATCACTTACAACATTGGCCCAATTTCCGAACGTGTTAATAAGCACGCTAAATGAGCCGGAGGAGGTTTGCATTGCTATAAATCCAAAGAACACCCAACAGATCGTTGCAGGCTCCAACATAAACAACACTTACAGAAGCAATGACGGAGGATTGACCTGGATTTCGAATACGCTGAGCTGCTCTGCCTATGATGTCTGGGGCGACCCTGTGGTGATTTGGGATACAGCCAACATCTGTTATTATTTGCACTTGTCAAATCCAAGCCCGAGTATTACTCCTGGCGGAAGCTGGATAGACCGGATCGTTATTCAAAAATCAAGTGATTTTGGCCAAAACTATACCAGCTGTGATGCGGTTGGTAAAAACGGGGCGAAGGCGCAGGATAAGGCCTGGGCGGTTGTAAATCCGGCTAACAATGAGATGCATGTTACCTGGACCCAGTTCGATAATTATTTAAACCCAACGCCCAGCGACAGTAGTATCATTCTTTACTCCAAAACAACAAACGGCGGTGCGAGCTGGACCACCCCGGTCCGGATCTCCCATTATGCCGGCGATTGTGTAGACTCAGATGACACGGATGAAGGAGCAGTTCCCGCTATAGGTCCAAACGGAGAAGTGTATGTTGCCTGGGCGGGTCCCAAAGGATTAGTGTTTCAGAAGTCCTTAAATGGAGGTGTTACCTGGTTGCCGGTGGAAACCATTATCGGACAAATACCCGGAGGCTGGGACTATAACATAAATGGGATTAACCGCTGCAACGGCTTACCCTTTACTTTCTGCGATTTAAGCAATGGTCCTAACAGGGGGACGATTTATGTCAACTGGAGCGATCAGCGCAACGGAACAAACGACGGAGATATCTGGCTCGTTAAATCGGTTGATGGCGGTACCACCTGGAGTTCTCCCATTCGTGTAAACAACGACGTTCCCGGAAAACAACAATTTATGAGTACCATGACGATTGATCAGGTAACCGGGTATGTGTATGTGCTATTTTACGATCGCCGTAATTTTGCCAGTGGAACTGGTACCGACGTTTACCTGGGGGTGTCGATGAACGGAGGAAATAGTTTTGTAAACTATAAAGTTAACGCTACCTCGTTTTACCCATCCAGTAATGTCTTTTTTGGGGATTACATAGGTATTTCAGCTCACAATAATATTGTGAGGCCCATGTGGACGCAAATGACCGGTGGCGCCCTAAGTGTTTATACTGCTCTGGTTGACCCTCTAACAGTGGGGATTTATGAAGCGCGGCAGGAAAGTCTTGGTGGCATCACTGCCTCACCCAATCCATTTAAAACTGAAACAAAGGTAGAATTCAGTGTAAGTAAATCTCTTTCCATGAACATTGAACTTGTAGACAACGAAGGCAGAATTTTAAATCTGCTTGCTAATAACAAAGAATATCTGGCGGGAAAACACAGTCTCAATATAAGCGCAGCTCAATTCAATTTAAAACCGGGTGTATACTATCTTGTTTTTTACGGCGACGAAAAAAGCAAATACATTAAACTCTTGCTTAACTAGTTTGTAGATTCGTTTTGATTTCTTCCGCAACGTTGTTTCCATTCCGCTTTGAACCTTTCTCTCTCTTCTTCGCTCATGTTGGCCATTTTTTGTCTCCAGGGTGGCCCTGCTTTATAAGAACCCGGACCACGACCTCTGAATCCACCGAATAAAATACGACAGAGTATTAAAAGCCCAACGGCCTGTTTATAACTGAGGGCTCCCACCGAAACGATCACGGATGGTAATATGGCATTCCAGAGAAACATCACTACATAACCAGCCACCAAAATAAAAGCAAGGGCCATGAGTGGGAAAAGGAAGAATTTTCTTTTGTGTTTAAAAAAAGGATTCATAATTTTTTTACTTAATAATTAATAAATTCATTATAAAGATCATTTAATCTCTCTCTGAGATGCTTTACTGCGTAGCCTTTGCGGGAGATAATAGTTTTGATACTTTCTCCAGTTTGGTCGGCAATTTCCTGCAGGCTAACATCCTCCAGTTCGTTTTGGATAAAAACGTTCCTTTGTTTTTCGGGCAATTCATCGAGGGCTTGCATCAGTTCGTCCCAGAATAATTTTTTTAGAAATCGGTCGTCTGTGTTTTCAGGCTCTGCCAATAGCAATTCTTTAAAATTAATCTCTCCGTTTTCATTTTCAAATGTAAAATCTTCCAGTCTCTCGGGTTTCTTTTTCCTGAAACGATCTGTGATCTTATTCTTCGCGACTCTGTAGAGCCAACCACTGACACTTTCTATTGCCTCTACCTCATCCAAACTGCTGTATTGGTACCAAACGTCCTGCAAAATATCCTCAGCATCTTCCTCACTATTTACCTTTGATTTAATAAAACTCAAAAGCTGTTTGCCATACAAACCCACCGTTTGAACTATATTTTGTCTTTTTTCTGACATGGCGACCGGC
Source organism: uncultured Akkermansia sp. (assembly GCA_964566105.1). Lineage (GTDB taxonomy): Bacteria > Bacteroidota > Bacteroidia > B-17B0 > Aurantibacillaceae > Aurantibacillus. Next base: position 3,982 of record CAZMHW010000028.1, on the reverse strand, counting down.
ATAATCACATCTCTCATTTTAATGGTAGACGTTAGTGCCCCTATTTTACTTTAAATGTATCTAAAATTTATTACCCTTCACTATTTCAGGGGTTTAGACTTTTACAAGGTATCAGGTCAGTTTTTGAGCTATATTTGCCCAGGTCAGGCATTAACCGTCTGAATTTTGAAATTATGGCTAACATTTTTGAATTTAATGGGTATAAGCCGGTGATAGACCGTAGCTCCTTTATCCATCCCAATGCAACGGTAACCGGCAATGTTATTATCGGTAAAAATGTTTACGTGGGTCCCGGAGCTGCTATTAGGGGCGACTGGGGGCAAATTATTATTGAAGATGGTTGTAATGTTCAGGAAAACTGTACCATACATATGTTTCCGGGGACTACTGTACTGTTGAAGGAATCTGCGCATGTGGGTCATGGTGCCATTATTCACGGGGCTACTTTGGGAAAAAACTGTCTTATTGGAATGAACAGTGTGATTATGGATAACGCTGTAGTAGGAGATGAATGCATTATTGGCGCCTTAAGTATGGTGCCCGCTGAAATGGTGATTGAGAAAAGAAAAGTAGTAGTAGGGAATCCCGCCAAAGTTATAAAAGATGTAAGTGATGACATGATTGCCTGGAAAACCAAAGGCACTCAGCTATACCAACAATTACCCGCAGACTGTCACTCTACTTTAAAAGCCTGCGAACCTTTAACGCGAATGCCGGCCTTCAGACCTCAACAGCAGGAGGAATATAAAACCTGGCAAAAAGAAAAAAAGAAATAAGAGCCCTGAAACACAGGTGGATAGGCTCTTGCGTCTTCACTTTGTCGTTCTAAAAGCAGTTTGAATTGACGAAAATCTCCTTTCAAATTCCATTTATTTTATGTTAATTTAGTGTCCTTAATCTAATTATCTATGGCAAAAACCAAATCCATTATAAACAGCAATTCCACTAAATTTTTATACGACTACTTAAACAATCCTTCGCCGACAGGTTTTGAGAGTAGCGGGCAAAAAATATGGCTTAATTACATAAAACCCTATATTGATGAGTATTTTATAGATACTTATGGTACCGCGGTGGGGGTTATTAATCCGAAAGCGGAATACAAGGTAGTAATTGAAGCGCACGCCGACGAAATAAGCTGGTTTGTGCATTATATTACAAAAGACGGCTTTATTTACCTGCGCCGTAACGGTGGAAGTGATCACCAGATTGCACCTTCGATGCGTGTAAATATTCATACGGAAAAAGGCATTGTGAAAGGTGTTTTTGGCTGGCCTGCTATTCATGTGCGTGATGCGGCAAAAGAAGAAAGTCCCAGTTTAAAAAATATTTTTTTGGACCTTGGCTGCAAATCCGACAAAGAAGTTGAAGCTTTGGGCGTGCATGTGGGCTGTGTAGTGACTTACCAGGATGAGCTCATGGAGCTTAATGACCGTTTTTATGTTGGTCGTGCTCTTGATAACCGTATCGGTGGCTTTATGATTGCCGAGGTAGCTCGTTTATTAAAAGAAAATAAGGATAAATTACCTTTTGGTTTATACATTGTTAATTCTGTTCAGGAAGAGGTTGGCTTAAATGGTGCGACTATGATTGCGCGTAAAATAAATCCAAATGTAGCCATAGTAACGGATGTCTGTCATGATACCCAAAGTCCGATGATGAATAAAATTGCCAGTGGCGATCTTTCCTGCGGTAAAGGGCCTGTTGTAAGTTATGCTCCGGCAGTACAAAATAATCTGTTGAAATTAATTATAGACGCTGCAAAGAAAAACAAAATAGAATTCCAGCGACAAGCCGCTTCGCGCGCTACCGGTACCGACACAGATGCCTTTGCGTATGCAACCGATGGCATTGCTTCGGCCCTCATCTCCCTACCCCTGCGTTATATGCACACTACTGTTGAAAGTGTTCATAAACAAGACGTAGAGGAGGTCATTAAATTAATTTACCATTCTCTGAAATCGATCAAAAACAATCAGGATTTCAGATATTTAAAATAGCGCTTAGTTATTAGTCTGAGTGTTAATACCTACAAGCGCTATTAAAGCCAGTTACTAACTATTAATTACCACTAAAAAGATGCCAATACTCGGTTCAATCATAAAAGGTGCTATAGACATTCGTTCAAGAATCCCAACCCGGAAAAATGTTTATAAGCAACAAATAAAACAATTGCAAAAACTTATTGCAAAAGCAAAGTTTACTGCCTTTGGAACACAGTTTAATTTTAATGAATTGGCCTTACAGGAGGATCCGATTAAAGCCTTTCAAAACACGGTTCCTATTTATGATTACCAGGGAATTTTTGATGCCTGGTGGCACAGAGCGCTGAAAGGTGAGCGAGATGTGTGTTGGCCGGGAAAAATAAATTATTTCGCATTGAGTTCCGGAACATCCGAATCTTCGAGTAAACACATTCCTGTGACACGTGATATGATCAAAACCATTCACAAGGGCACTTTAAAACAGGTTTTATCTACGCGGCATTTTCATTTTACCAAAGAACAATACGAAACCGAAATTCTTTTTGTTGGCGGCAGTACTAACCTAACTTATAATGGAACCTATTTCAGCGGAGACTTAAGCGGAATTACTACCGGTACGCAGCCCCGCTGGTTTCAGAACTTTACCCTGCCAGGACCAGACATACGTTCACTTACCAATTGGGAAAATAAACTCCAGGAGATCGTGGATAATGCAAAACAATGGAATGTTGGTTTTATCTGTGGAGTTCCGGCCTGGATCCAGATCCTGTTCGAACGCATCATTAAACATTATAATGTAAATACCATTCACGATGTATGGCCTAATCTTGCCATCTACGTGCATGGCGGCGTTGCTATTCATCCCTACAAAAAGAGTATAGACGCCCTTTGCGAAAAACCGTTAATATATCTTGATACCTATATGGCTTCAGAAGGGTTTTTAGCCTATCAGGAGAGGCCAAATGAACAACAAGGGATGAAGCTCATGACCGACAATAAAATGTTCTTCGAGTTTATTCCCTTCACTGAAGAAAATTTTGATTCCGACGGTAATGTAAAGCCACATGCCCATGCTTTAAATATAACCGAGGTCGAATTAAACAAAGATTATGCAGTTTTGATAAGCAATTGCGCCGGAGCCTGGCGTTATTTAATTGGTGATACGGTGCGATTTACAGATCTTAAACGCTGTGAGATTATTGTTACAGGCCGCACCAAACATTTTTTAAGTTTATGTGGAGAGCATCTCAGCGTAGATAACATGAACCAGGCGATTAAATTGGTAGCTGCGGATCTTGGTCTTAACATTAATGAATATGCTGTAGTTGGCGTACCCCATCAAGGTTTGTTTGCCCATCATTGGTACGTAGGCACTGATGCTCCGGTGGATGAAGCTGTCTTAAAGGAAAAACTCGATTCTCATTTAAAAATTTTAAATGATGACTATGCTGTTGAACGAAAACATGCTTTAAAAGAAGTTATTGTAACCGTTTTACCTAATCAGGCATTTATTGATTTTTTAGCGAGCAAAAATAAATTAGGCGGACAAAGTAAATTTCCACGCGTATTAAAGGGGAAAGCCCTCAACGACTGGTTGGCTTTTTTAAAAACCTATAAATCCTAACTTTCTTTGATCCTTAGTTTAATATACCAAACCGTTGTAATTGTATTATTGCTTACCTTTTCTTTTGGGCCGGCTTTTTTTGCACTTATTAATACAGGCATCAAACACGGTTATAAAACCGGATCATTACTGGCCGTTGGGGTAGTTGCCAGCGATTTCATCGTTTGTATGCTGATCATCCTATTGATTCATTTTGGGGCTACCAATTTTATTCAGGATGAAAAAAGCAGGCGTTTTATGGGAATACTGGCAGGTATCGTACTTATTGTTTTCGGTGCGATACATTTTAAACAACCTGTTCCGAAAAAAGATGAAACCATGGTTATTATCGTACCCTCCGCTAAGGCCATGCTGTTTAAAGGTTTTTTATTAA
>CAZMHW010000027.1:0-17174 GCA_964566105.1 uncultured Akkermansia sp. | reverse complement strand
CCTATTACACGTTTTGATGCTTCTAAATTCAAAACCCGTTTTGCCTGCGAAGTAAAAGGGTTTAACCCGGAAGATTATTTCGACAAAAAAGAGGCCAGAAAACTTGATGCTTATTCCTGGTACGGAATTGCTGCAAGCGTTCAGGCTGTTGCCGATAGTGGTCTTGATGCCGAAAACATCGACAAAAATGAAGTTGGTGTTATCTGGGGAAGCGGTATTGGCGGTTTGGACACATTTCAAACAGAAACTTTTGCTTTTGCTAAAGGCGATGGCACGCCTCGTTTTAATCCGTTTTTTATTCCTAAAATGATTGCTGATATCTGCAGTGGTCATATTTCCATGCGTTTTGGATTCAGAGGCCCTAATTTTACAACTGTTTCAGCCTGTGCGTCCTCTACAAACGCCATGATAGATGCATTTAATTACATTCGTCTGGGTAAAGCCAACGCTATTGTAACTGGTGGAAGTGAAGCCGCTATTAACGAAAGTGGGATGGGTGGTTTTAATGCCTGCCAGGCCATGAGTACACGCAACGAAGATCCTGCTAAAGCTTCGCGTCCATACGACAAAGACCGCGACGGTTTTGTTCTTGGAGAAGGTGGAGGTGCCATTATTCTCGAAGAACTGGAACATGCGCTGGCGCGTGGGGCAAAAATTTACGCAGAAGTAATTGGAGGAGGCATGAGTGCCGATGCTCATCACATTACAGCCCCGCATCCTGAGGGTCTGGGCGCTACCCTGGTTATGAACCGTGCTTTGAAAGACGCCGGCATATCAGGTAATGAAGTAGATTACATCAATACACATGGCACTAGTACTCCTCTAGGCGATACAGCTGAACTAAAAGCCATTATCAATGTTTTTGGCGAACACGCCTACAAACTTAACATCAGTTCCACAAAAAGTATGACCGGCCACTTGTTGGGTGCTGCCGGAGCAATAGAAGCCATGGCAGCTATTTTAGCTGTTAAAAATGGTATTATCCCTCCAACTATCAATCACGCTACTCCTGATCCGGATATTGACCAAAAGCTTAATCTGACGCTCAATAAAATGCAAACCCGTAATGTTAATGTTGCCATCAGCAATACTTTCGGTTTTGGCGGTCACAATGCAGCTGTGGTAATTAGAAAATTTAACCCATAACATTTTGGCTTTAAAAAGACTATTATCGCTCCTCAATACCAAAAACATTAAAAGCGATAAGGGTTTTAAAAACTGGATCAAAACCACTACTGGTTATTCTCCTAAGAATATTTCATTGTATCAACAGGCTTTTTTTCACAGCAGTATTTCCGTGAAACGAAGTGGTACAACGGTTAGTAACGAGCGTCTTGAATTTCTGGGCGACGCCTTGCTCGGGGCAATTGTTGCCGATTATCTGTTTAACATGTACCCATACAAAGATGAAGGGTTTTTAACACAGTTACGCAGTAAGATCGTAAACGGACAAAGCCTCAAAGAACTTGCGCTCAAATTCGGATTTAACCATTTTTTAAAAGCCAGTCTGACAAAAGACGAGAAGACGAAGTCCAGCGCTTATGGCGATGCGTTCGAAGCCTTTATTGGTGCCGTTTATCTGGATATGGGTTTCATTAAAACCAAAAAATTTGTCATCTCGCGCATTATTAAAATTCACATCGACATTGAAACGCTGGCCAAAACCAACGCAGATTACAAAAGTCAATTACAGATCTATTGTCAAAAAAATAAATACAGCCTCGAATACAAGCTGTTGAGTGAAGAAAGGCAGGGCGCTAATAAAATGTATGTCATTGAAGTGTATGTTAACGACAAAGCCTATACAAAGTTTGAAAGTTATAGTAAAAGAACAGCCGAACAAAAGGCTGCACAGCTAACTTTGGAAGAACTTACAAAAGAAAATGGCTAAATACATTTTGAATAATCATCAGGATGATTTCGACTTCGTTCTCATTGGTATTACTTGTCCCGAAAATCAATATTACGTTGCCAGTCTCATTGACGATGTCCTGAAAATAAAGCTATTCCTCAGCGACTTTGTGCCTTTTAATTTGAAAGAAGGGCGCCTGTTCAAATTTTCACTGTTTCGCTTTCTGGATGAGGATCTTGGACTGGAATATTATTTTGTGCCCAATACCAGTAATTTTGAGGAGCCCAATATGAATGCCGGTACGTCCGCAGACTTATTTGCAGGCCAGGACGTGGATGAAAGCGTGAAATTAATCAAAGAACTTCCAAAGACCGATTACTTTCTTATCTTAAAAGGTGAAGACTTATTTAACTATCAGTATAAAGTCATAGAAAAACTGAAAACATTACCTGACATTATTCAAATTCAGGCAATAGAAGCGCATGATTTACCCAGCAAGAGAAATTTGATTTTTTAAGAAAACCCTCTGCCCATTTTCAAGTAATTAGACAGGGGTTTTCGAAAGTTTAACGTACTGTTATTCTAACACAATTTTTTTGGTAACCTGATATTTGCCATCTGATGCTTTCACAAAATATATTCCCCTGGGACAGCTGGAAAAGTTTATTTGATTTGACAAATCTTCTTTGTTTAAAAAACCCACTGGAATTTTATCGCCTAGTAAATTAAACACCTCTATTTCTCTCATATTCCGTGAACTACTAAAAGTAACTATACCCGATGATGGATTAGGGTGAATGCTAAGGAAAAAAGGATCTTCATCGTTCTTTATTCCCGTTGTTACAGGTGGGCCACAATCTATATAGGTGTAAGCTACGTGCTGAGTATAGAATATGATACTTGGACAGTTTGGACGAAATAATGAAAAAGCATAGGTGCCCGTAGAGGCAACCATTAATGTACTGCTGGTGGCTCCTTGTATCGTCTGACCATTTTTTGACCATTCAATGTTTTCGGTTCCATCAAGATCTGTAATCGTAAGTTTAATCTGCTCTCCTTCACAAACGATACCTGGTTGAATAAAACTACCCGTTGCCATTATATCATAAGAGTAAAATCCGGGATTAGTAACATTTAAGTATGGGGGTGACATTTCTGAACAACCATTAAGGGTAGCCATTACGCTAATACTTGAAAGAAGAGGGTTTAAAGGTAAATGTTGCCCTACCTGACCCGGAATTAAACTTCCGTTGTTATACCATTGATAGGAAGTGTAAGCCTGTGTAGAAACCGTTTCAGAACCTGCACAAGTCCAGGGATAAGATTTATAAACAGTAGGACTATGACTGCAAAAACTGATTGTATGTTGAACGCTTGCCTGCTGTACTCCATTTACATCACAATTAGAAACAGTGAGTGTTACCGAATATGTTCCGTTAGCATAACTGTTACTGACTGTTGATAAATAACCAGGATTTATTAGCGTTGTAGTGTTTCCATCACCGAAATTCCAGGCGAATGTGTTAGCGTAACCACCAGCACCGGAATAAGATGGAAGATAATTAAAAATGGCTTGGTTAATGCCGCTACCGATCGAGTAATCAAAATTCGCTGTAGGGCTCACTTTAAAATTCCAATCGGACAAGTGATCAAAAACCACCGTCTTTACTGCATTTCTAATGATTGCCGCATCCGTCTGGTTGAGAGAAAAATTATATGTGATTGCCAAAGGGCTCTTTTTAAAAATGGCGGTGTAAAAACAAATTGCTGCGGCATAGGACCCTTCTGCACTAGGGTGACTTTCATCAGCCTGGTAAAGCCCTATATTTGGATAGTTTTGCCTGATATATTTCCATACTGCTCCAACCGGAGAAACTTCCGTATTGTTTTGAACTGCCTCCATGGTATAACTTACACGTGTCAGACTATCCATCCCATTATAAGTGCACATAAGCGGAAAAAGCGGGCAATTAGCAGGGTCCCCGTTTTTTCTGCCCCAGGTCATAAAAAATAATGGTTGTGCGCAGGAATTATACTGTTTTACCATTTTACATAATTGTTGTGCGCCAATAGAAAAATTACCATTCTGAAGAGCAGGCGTAGCACTTTGTTCCTGAAGAACCACATAATCCCAGCCTCCCGCCATAATTTTGGAGGTGGAGTTAGTGTTGGAAAAGTGTTGAATCAACGTATAACCTCCGGGAAGATTACTGTCGAAGATTAAAGTGTCACTAACCGAAAGTGCTGCGTCGGCTACCATTTGAGGTAAATTATTAACGGATGTGTAACTATTTCCAAGAAACAGAACTTTCCTGGTTAGTAGTTGGGCCTGAGTTCCTAAAGTCAAGAGAAACAAGAACATTGCTGAGAAATAAGTTTTATTCATCTGAATTTGTTTTAATTAGTATCTTTTTATAAAGACACTTAGTTTTAGCAAAAGGTTGCTTGGATCTGATTTTTCTAAATATCTTTACAATATGGATGATCTTAAAAAACATATTAACCAGCTGCGAGAGGATTTTACAAAAGGTACTTTGAGCGAGAAAGCAGTGAGTAAAGATCCTTCTCTTCAATTCGAGACATGGATGCAACAAGCTGTATTAGCTCAGGTTCCTGAAGTTCAGGCCATGAACCTCGCAACTGTTTCGGAAGCTGGCAAACCCTCATCACGCATTGTTTATCTCAGGGAGTTTGAAAATAACCGCTTTTGGTTTTATACCAATTACCTTTCGCGTAAATCAAAAGAACTTTCTTTAAATCCGTTTGCAGCACTTACTTTTTTCTGGCCCGAACTTGAAAGACAAATCCGGATAGAAGGAACCATAATAAAAGCAGACTCAAAAGAAAGTGATGTCTATTTTAATGCCAGACCTTTTGAGTCACAAATAGGTGCCTGGGCCAGTAAACAAAGTGAAGTTTTAGAATCACGCGAGTTCCTTGAAAAAAGGGTAGAAGAGTTAAAACAGCAGTATTCCCCCGAAACTATTAAACGCCCTGATTTTTGGGGTGGCTTTGTGCTTAAAGCTGAGTATTATGAATTCTGGCAAGGCCGGAAAAGTCGTTTGCACGACAGGATTTCTTACCACCTGATGGATACTAATTGGACGATAAACAGGCTCTCACCATAACATTGCCTTAACACTCTCTTAGTTTAGATGCACGATCTTTGAAGCGTGAAACCTGCCCTTATATTTTTTTCAGCGTTTGTGTTTTTATTGAGCGGCTGCACTAAAAAAGTAGGCACGGTTTGTGTTCCGTCGAAAAAAGCGTATTCGAACCCAACACTGCTTTGCATATATAACCCCGGAGTTACTGTATCCTACTCCGAAACCATTCAGCCAATTTTGAATTTTAACTGTTTACCCTGCCACTCCTATCCCGGTTCTGGAGGTTTCAATCTTGATTCTTACAAATGGGTGAGACCAACTGCATTAAGTGGTAATTTAACAGGCTGTCTTACAGGTGATCCTTCTTTAATCCACATGCCTCTCAACGGCAATATGGATTCCTGTGAAATAAAAACCATTGTATTGTGGATAAAACAAGGGGCTTTAAATAATTAGTTTTCAAATCCTATCTTTGTGTCATAAACTATTATGACCAAACAAGAAAAAATAAAAAACTTTGATCCCAATGGAATTGGACAATTAAACGACGGAATGTTCGGACTGCCTTTTTCACTGGAAGAATGCGAGACCATTTTAATTCCTGTACCTTGGGAAGTAACTGTAAGTTATGGCGGTGGCACTGCAGAAGGCCCTAAAGCCATTCTCGATGCCAGTTACCAGGTAGATTTGTATGACCCACTGGTAAAAGATGCCTGGAAAAAAGGCATTGGCATGGACGAAATCAGCGAAGAAGTTCGGATTAAAAGTGAAAAACTTCGTTTGTCGGCAGAAGAATATATTGATGCCCTGGCTAACGGCGCAAAAGAAGACAACACTGCTCTGAAAGAAATTTCAGGAATCATTCATTCAGAATGTTTGTGGTTAAACAATTGGGTAAAAAACAGAGTCCTTCATTTTTTGGATCAGAAGAAAAATGTTGGTCTCATAGGCGGAGACCATTCTACTCCTCTTGGCATGATGCAGGCTTTGTCAGAAAAATTCGAAAGTTTTGCGGTGCTGCAGATAGACGCCCACGCTGACCTAAGAAACGCCTATGAAGGTTTTGAATTCTCTCATGCCTCTATTATGTTTAATGCTTTAAAAATCAAACAGGTCGAAAAACTGGTACAGGTAGGCATTCGTGATTATTGTGAGGAAGAACTAAACCTCATCGAATCAAGTAATGGAAGGATAAAAACTTTTTTTGACCGTGATATTAAATATGCTCAATACAACGGAGATAGTTGGGATAGAGTGTGTAACCGCATTGTTAACGAATTACCTCAAAACGTTTATTTAAGTTTTGATATTGATGGCCTCGATCCAAAACTATGCCCAAACACCGGAACCCCTGTTGCCGGAGGTTTTGAAACAGAACAGGTTTTATTCTTACTTGAAAAAGTCGTAAAAAGCGGAAGAAAAATCATCGCCTTTGACATAAATGAAGTGAGTCCCGGACAAGATGGTAGTGATTGGGATGCAAATGTGGCCGCCCGCATACTCTATCGCATTGCAAACCTGGCAGCATTTAGCAACAAAAAATAAATCATGCAGCTAAGAGCTCTTCTTATAATTACCTTTTTTTTTAGTGAAGGCTTTATGTTTTCAAAAAAATTAAAAGAAGGTTCTTACCGGGGTGTTTTAACGCTTAACGAAGAGAAATGAATAGATCTTCCTTTTAACTTCACGGTGAACTATAAAGGCAGAAAGCCTCACATCACCCTGCGTAATGCCGATGAGCGCATTCTGATAGATGAAATTACATTAAAAGGTGATTCCGTTAATTTTAAAATGCCTGTTTTTGACACCGAATTCAAAACCCGTTTGGTAGGTAACAACCTCGAAGGAGTCTGGATCAATCACTACAAAGCATCGAAGAACATTCTTAAATTTAAAGCCACGTTCGGAGAAACCAATCGTTTCGAATTCGTTCCCGGCAAAAGCAATCCTGTTTTTGAAGGCAAATGGGAAGTTACTTTTTCCCCTGCCACAAGCGACAGTTCGAAGGCTATTGGTGTGTTTCGACACGTTGAACAGAGCGACTACGTTACCGGAACGTTTCTTACCGAAACGGGTGATTACAGATATCTGGAAGGCATGAAGCACGAGAACAAATTATTTTTGTCAGCTTTTGACGGAAGTCATGCTTTTTTATTCGCTGCCGAGTACCTCGAGGGAGATGTGCTTCGTGGCAAATTTTATTCGGGAGCAAGTTGGGAAGAGGCATGGGAGGCCAGAAGAAATAATGAATTTAAATTAAGGGACGCAGAGGAGATTAGTTTTGTAAAAAATAAAGACGAAAAATTAAATTTCACTTTCCCCGATCTGGAAGGGAAACATGTCTCTCTCAACGATAAAAAATTTGAAAACAAACCTGTCATCATTCAAATAATGGGGAGTTGGTGTCCTAATTGTATGGACGAGAGTGTTTATTTTTCTTCTCTCTATAAGCAATACAATGTACAGGGGCTCGAAATAATAGCCCTTGCATTTGAGAAAACCACAGATTTTGAAAAAGCGAAAACGCAGGTAACACGTCTCAAAAACAGGCTTCACATTGATTATCCCATCCTTATAACTCAACAAACGGGTAAAGACAAAGCCGGAGAAATACTCCCCGCTTTAAATCAAATAACCGCCTTCCCAACTACTCTTTTCTTAAACAAGGAACATAAAATTGTAAAGGTACATACCGGGTTCAGCGGCCCTGCTACCGGCAATGAATACGAAGTCTACAAACAAAGGACTGAAAATCTCGTTAAGAATTTAGTAAAAGAATAACCTAAGAAATTATACATGTTTACAGGAATCATAGAAACCCTCGCGGTACTTAAAAAAATTGAACGTGAAAACACCAATGTTCATTTCACTTTTTCGAGTACAATCACTCCCGAATTAAAAATCGATCAAAGTGTTGCGCATAATGGCGTTTGTTTAACTGTTGTAAAGATAAGCGGCTCCGACTACGTAGTAACTGCTATTGACGAGACCCTGAAAAGAACAAATCTCGGGAGTTTAAAAGTAGACGACCTGGTGAATCTGGAACGGTGTATGCCTGCAAATGGTAGATTCGACGGGCACATTGTTCAGGGACATGTCGACACCACGGGCATTTGTAAAAGCGTTAAAGACTTAAAGGGGAGCTGGGAATTTGTATTTGAGCACGAAAAAAACAAAGCGTATATCACTGTAGAAAAAGGAAGCATCACCATTAACGGTGTGAGCCTCACTGTAGTCAGCTCCACCGAAACTACATTTTCCGTTCACATTATTCCTTACACTTTTGAACACACTAACTTCAGAAATATTCAGGTGGGCGGCTCTGTTAACCTGGAATTTGACGTCATAGGTAAATATGTGGCCAAATTGTTAAACAGGTAATTTTCATTTCGAAATAATATGCCCTTCTAATTTTTTTCCTGCGAAAAAAATTTCATCTTTACATAAATGAAGTTGCGCTCATTAATAGTTGATGATGAAATACACGCCAGGGAAAATCTTAAATTCCTGCTCGAAAATTATTGCCCAGAGGTAGAAGTCATCGGAATGGCTGGCACCGAAAAAAGCGCCCTTGAAGCGGTAAATAATCTCAAACCTCAGGTACTGTTCCTGGACATTTGTATGCCCTCCGGAACGGAAGGATTTGATTTTTTGGAATCCCTTCCTGAAAAAAAATTCCAGGTAGTGTTTGTAACTGCCTTCAAGGACTATGCGATCCGTGCATTGAACGCAAACGCCATCCATTACCTTCTCAAACCGGTAGACGTAGATGATCTGAAACTTGCCGTTAAAAAACTAATTACAACCAATCAGCTGTTTACTGAAAATCAGGATCAGTTACTCAATTACATTAAATCCCTCGAAAATCTTTCAAAAGCCATGTTACCCTCTGTAGGAGTTCCAAGAATTACAATTAACCATGCCAAAGGATTTAAGATTGTAGACCCTGCTGATTTTATGTATCTGGAAGGCGAGGGAAATTATACTTCCATTCTTTTTGTGGACGGAACCAAATATGTCGATACAAAGTCAATCGGAGTTTACGAGGACATCTTAGACAAGCAGTGTTTTTTCAGAATCCATAAATCACATATTGTAAACGTAGCCTATGTAAAGGAGTTTTTAAACGACAACGGTCACTTTGTGGTTATGAAAAACAATACCAAACTGGCAATTTCGCGTTTAAGAGTGCCACAGTTTTTGGCCTTTTTTAAGCAGGGCAAGAAGGCATGATTTCCTTTAAATAAATTAAAACAACATTTTATACAGTATCGCAAACATCCTATCCACTTAAAACCCCATCCTATTTTAATGGTGCTATTTTCGTCTAAAGATCTTATAGTCTCTTGAAAATCACGCAATGACAGCTAATTACACAAAAATAAAAATCCTGTGTTCGCTATACTTTCTATTAGCTATAAGTTCGTTGCATGCCCAACATTACAATTTTATCAATTACTCCACCGAGTCCGGATTAGCGCAATCGCAGGTAAGATCTATAACCCAGGATAAAAATGGCTACCTGTGGCTAGGAACCCTTGCGGGCCTTACAAAATACGATGGCAAAAAATTTGTAAATTATTCCATCCAGAACGGCCTCATTGATAACCAGATTTTTTCCCTGGCTCCCGACCGGTCCTTAGGCTTATGGATCGGAACCATGGGTGGCCTCAATTATTTTGACGGCGAAAAGTTTACATCTTATCCTTTTAAGGACGATATGGCCGAAAATATTGTCAATTCAATCGCCCAGGATCTTAACGGAGATTTGTGGATTGCGACGGATGGTTCAGGAATTTGCCGGCTAAAAGGGGGGCGTTTTGATTATTTTACAGAAGAAAACGGCATTAACAACAACAACGTTCGTGCAATCTGTGTGGATAATAGTGGTTTGGTGTGGTTCGGTACCAAAAACGGAATTTGCTATTATGATGGTAAAAGGTTTAAGACACTGGACACTTCCATTATGCAACCACATAACGTCAGCCACATTTTTATTGATAAGCACAAAAAATTATGGTTCAGTACTTTTGGCGAAGGCGTCTATAGTTACAATGGAAAATCTTTTAAGAATTACTCAGAAAACGACGGCCTCATAAACGATTGGATTCGTTCCGCCATTGAAGATTCAGATGGAAACATCTGGTTTGCCTCTAAGTTCGGGCTCTGCAGGTTTGACGGTAAACTCTTTATGAAATTTACAGAATCGGAGGGTCTGCCGGTAGATAATACAAATATTGTATTTGAAGACAAAGAAAGAAATATCTGGATTGGATCTGACGGAAAGGGCTTATGTAAGTTTTTAGGAGAAACCTTCACTTACCTCACTACTAAAGACGATTTAAGCAGCAATATCATATTGTCTATACTTGAAGACAAAGATCAGAATCTCTGGTTTTCAACTTTTGGTAAGGGTATAACAAAAAAAGAAGGCGCTAAAAGCGTTAAATACACTACTGATCAGGGACTAAATAACAACACCATTTGGGCCAGTTTAAAAGACAATAATAATCACTTATGGTTTTGCACAGCCGACGGGGTAAATCGCTTCGACGGTAAACGCTTTAAAAATTACGGGGTCGATGACGGGCTGGGCGCCAGAACAGTATATTCTATTTGCCAGGACTACAAAGGAAATTTATGGTTTGGTACAACGCAGGGCGTTTCTGTATTCGATGGGGTTACTTTCAGAAATTATGTAGCAGGTGTTGATAATATTGGTAAAGACGTTACGAGTATTGTTGAAGACAAACACCATCGTTTGTGGTTTGCTACCAAAAACGGATTATACAAAGCGGAAAACAATCTTTTTACAAAATATACAACAGCCAATGGACTGTGCAATAATAACCTCATTTCCCTGGTACTTGATAAAGACAATAACCTCTGGATCGGCTCAAGGGGTGGGATTAATTATTATGACGGAAAAACTTTTTCAAAAATAGTCATCAACGACATATTTAATTCCAATAACATTTGTTTTTTGGTTATGGATAAAAATGAATCTCTGTGGATCGGTACGAACAGTGGTGTGTTTGTTCTCGACGCAGGAGAATACGTCCGATCTAAAAAAACCCGATTCAGACATTACACCATTTTTGACGGACTACCCGGAATGGAGTGCGTTCAGAACGCGGCCTTCAGAGATCACAACGGAAACATCTGGATGGGTACAACCGAAGGAATCATCAAGTACGATCCCAATATTAAAGATTTCCATGCGCGTAATTTCGAACCTATTACACATATTTCGGGGGTACGTTTGTTTTTAAAAGATACCAACTGGTCCAAAGTTGCCACAGAAATAGATTCGGCAACTCTTTTACCGAAAAATCTAAAAGTAAAATACCAAACCACTCATTTTACCTTTGACTACATTGGTATAAAACTGAGTAATCCAACTTCTGTTCGATATAAGTATATGTTGGAAGGCTTTGATGAGTTCTGGTCGTCAACCACCGAAGCTACCTTTGCTACTTACTCCAATTTACCAAGTGGCAAGTACACATTTAAAGTAATGGCTGGCGACGCCATGGGTAACTGGAATAAAAATCCGGCCACTTTTAGTTTCGAAATTTTACCTCCTTTCTGGACTACATGGTGGTTTGTTTTATTGTGTGTATTGATTGGAGTCTTTCTTATTTGGGGGATTTTTAGAGTACGGGTAAATGAGATCCGTAAGAAGCATCACACGCAGCAATTAGAATATAAATCCAAACTGATGTTGCTTGAACACCAGAGTCTCAATTCCAGTATGAACAGACATTTCATTTTCAATGCATTAAATTCCATTCAATATTACATGAATAAGGAAGACAAACTCTCCGCTCATAAATACCTGTCACGCTTCGCCAAATTAATACGAATGAATTTAGACAGCTCGATGAGTAATTTAGTTCCAGTGTCTGAAGAAATAAACAGGCTCGACCTGTATTTACAAATTGAACTCATGCGGTTTGAAGATAAATTTCAATACAATATTAGTATTGCCGAAGATGTCGATATTGAATCCATAGAAATTCCGCCCATGTTATTACAGCCCTACGTGGAAAACTGTATTTTACATGGTATTTTGCCTTCCGACAAAAATGGAATTATCGACATTAGGGTGGAATCTAATGGGGATCAGGGGATCATTTTCAGTATTCAGGACAATGGGATAGGCATTGAGGAAAGTAAAGCCCGTAAATTGAATAAAAAAAGTCCACATGTCTCACGCGGCACTTCTATAACTGCGCAGCGAATTCAGCTGTTTGGGGCCACCAACCACATTAGTATTTCTATAAACGGGCCTTTTGAGCTAAAAGATGCCGAAAATCGGGTTTTGGGTACCAGAGTAGAATTAATAATAAATTAATGTTAAAATTTTGGATATGAACAGCTTAATGCGTACCTTTATTATTGATTCAAGGAGGTTTCAAATGAAATTCTTAAAAATATTACTTATTCTTTTAGTTCCTGCAATGGGTTTTGTTGCTTGTCAGAAATCTGAAAGAAAGCCGGAATGCTCTTCTAGCAAGGCTAAAGACTCTGGTACGTCAACAAATTCTGGTTCTAAACTACTCGAAGCAACCGCTGAAGATGATGATTCGGGTACTGGTATTGGAACTCTTGTTGGTTCAGGAGATGATGATCGTGACGGTGGGGATAAGAAAAAAAAGACCCGCTAATTTCTAAATTTTAAATTAATTAGTTCTAAGCCCCTTTTTAGGGGCTTTTTTGTGGCTTATTGTTATTGATATTCTTCGAAAGACTCGGTTGTTGGCAGGATTGTTTCGGGTTAATTACTCTTTAACATGCCAAATATTTGAAGAATGGCCCATAAAAACAAAGCAAACAGGAGCATAAACAAAATGCTCCTAAGTTTATCTTTAAACTCCGTCTTTTTTTCCGGCTGGGCTTCATCCATATTCATGAGGTCTTCACCTGGATGAAGCTCCCCTCTCTCTTTTTTGATGCGTGCCAGGTATTCTTCTTTTGTTTCTTCTTTCATTTAATCAAATCCATCTTAGATTTGGAGCGTTTAATAAAATTAAAAATACAATTTTATTCGGATTGAACAGAAATTTCGACAAGCATAATTAATTTCTGGATGGTTTTTATTACTACTCTATCCTAAAATTAAAAGGCCGGTAATTACCGGCCTTTTAAAACAAAATAAATGTTCTTCGCTATTCCTTAATCATCTTTTTGGTGTCTACCGTCTTACCATCAATAATTAACGAATAATTATAAATACCATGGGTAAGATCATTTGCAAATACATTCAGACTGCCCGGGCCTTTTACTGTGATATCGACCGTTTTGATAATTTTACTTTCGTTCGTTGTAAAAATTATCTGCGCTTTACTAAAATCATTCGGAATGTAATAAGTGATGACTGTACTCTCAGCAAAAGGGTTTGGCACATTTTGATTTAATACTACGGTGTTTTTATCACTCAGATTTACAGGTATTCCAGATATTTTACCGCCTTGCACCGAGGTATTTCCTGCCAAGGATTGAACCAAAGATTTTAATTCATCAATTTGTTGCTGTTGATTTTCAATCTGGTTTTGTTGTTCTTTGAATCCCTCCAGTAAAACAGGAATTAAACCCGTATAATTAACGTAATTATAGCCACCTTTTTCAGAAACTAATTGCGGGAACACTTCTTTTAATTCCTGCGCAATCAGTCCAATTTGTTCTTCTTTAGAAAAACACTTGTCCTTATACTCATCCGTCTTGAATTTATATGTATAACCGTTCAATTTTCTTAGTTTTTGGCTCGCTTCGGTTAATTGCTTAATGTCTTTTTTGAACTTTACATCTGAGGCTGTAAAGGGCCCACCAGCTGTACTAAAAGGTGTTCCGGTAACCATGATGTCTCCGTCAAAATATCCTGCCCACGCATTTGGATCCGTCATGTTTGCGTTTCCATAAATTCCAATATTTGCTATAGGCCCGTAGGTTTTAGGACTTTGCGCGGTCATAAAACCGCAACCCAATACTCCAATGTTTACATTAGAACTGAGCGCTTCTGAGTAAGTCCCAAAGTTTTCAAGCCTAGAATTTGCTGCTTTGGCAAACACTCCCAGATTTCGCGTGCTTATCTGTCCTACACTTGTATCTGAAATAAAAGCGCCTCCAATGGCTTTATCGCCATCTCCGTTTATGAGGTTTACCAGACTTGGCATAGATTTACTGGTACGGCCAACCACACCATAAGCCTGAAGTTTGTTAAACGCTTCGAAAATGCCCCCTATTTTATAAACATCTATAGCTTGCGACATTTTAGCCTCCGCGAATATTCCTGCATTGATCGTCCATACAGCACTACTTTTATCATCGTTCTTAAAATGTGCAGCGTAAGTGTCTGAGGTTGTTTGGGCGCCCTGTCTCTCGACCACTGAGAACCTCGAAAGCGGCAAACTTGCTCCGCAATTATATCCCACGGTTACAATGTCTCTCCTTGTATTATTATCAATTGTACCCTGGCCGGTAAAATGAAATTTATTATTTCCCAAAGGGATTGCATAATCTCCTGTTAAAGGATTTGAAGTTGCGCTACACAGATTACCTAAGCAGCAATTGCTTCCGCCGTTACCACCTGCGACATTTCCTCCACCAGGCATTCCGTTAAGTGGGACACCCTGAACTAACAATCCCGTATAGTCCGGACAGGTGCCTGGTCCGCCATTTGAAACCACTCTCACTATTATATAATTATTGCCAACTACCCAAGGGGCATTACAAAAATTTACAGTTGAGACCACAGCGTAACCGTTATGTACCTGTGCTTGGGCGTATGTCATAAAAGGTATAGCATTATTTGGACCTGTCCAGAATGGGCTATTGATGTTTTGAGTATTCACAAAGACCTGATAAACACTGTTATCTCCCCACATATTGAGAGAAAGGTCAAACGCGCATGGGTTTAGTAAATTAAAATCTATTCTATAAAACTCCTCATTTACCATTACTGTCGGGTTATAACAGGCGTGATTAGAAGTTGCCGTAGCTGTACCGGGACAATAGGTACTAGTAGAACTCTGCACCGCCCCACAATTTTTAGGGTAGGTAATCCATTCAGAGTTTGTAGTGCCTGCAACCCAACCAGAAACAGGAGCACACCTTACTGCTGAAACATAAGGTCCGTTGATGCCACCATTGTTGATATTGGTGTTTGATACCCGCCAACTATTATCGTTTTGATTTAGACCGATTAATCCTGCAAATGGAGTTGTTGATACAGCAGTGTTAAAGAAGAACGCCGGGGGCTGCGCATTAGTAAACACATATGCGAGAATGTATAATACACTCATTAATACTTTTCGTTTCATGACTTAGAATTTAAATTATTCCTACTTTCGTTTTAAGCGTTTGTTCAGATTATTCCGCTGTGGTGACATAAATCCGGATTTTAAGCCAAAGTAATATCAGGGAAAGTCAATTTCCTTGGTTAGTTTGTGAGAAGTAGATTTTAGTTTACGGAAAACAAGAAACAGTTTATGAGAAAATCTAAGGAAACTGTTTTACTAGATTAAATGGTTTTAAGTCTTTCCAGAAAAACATCTTTATTCTTTCTTCCGATTTCCGGCATGGATCCATCAATCATCTGAGCAAAGAGCCCATCTGAACTCACCATTTTTACCACTTTCTGAAGATTAATTATGTGAGATTGGTGGCACCTATAAAATAAATTGGAGTCAAGCATAGGCTCACACTCTTTCAGATTTTTAGAAGCTATGTGTTTTACGTTGTTCACAAGATAAAAAACAGTATAACTTCCCGAAGCCTCCAGTCTTATCACATCGTTAGGCTTAATAAATATTATTCCGTCTTTAACTGATAATTCTATGATATTAGTTCCGTTGGATTTTTGAACCTCCCTTGTATTCATTTCTCCAAGAATCTTCTGGATACACTCTTTTAACTCCGTAATATCAATCGGTTTCAATAAATAATCGCAGGCTCCGTTTTTAATGGCCTTAATAGCATATTCCCTGTGGGCTGTTGTAAAAACGAGTTTAAAGTTTTTATGCTTTACATGTTCCAGCAATTCAAACCCACTCATTTTAGGCATACTTATATCCAGAAATACTATTTCCGGTTTATAATCGTCAATGGCAGCAATGCCTTTCTCAGGCTCCGTAGCTGTCGCCACAACTTTTATTCCTTCAACGTATTTTTCAATAAGAATTTTTAAAGTGCTGATTCCGATTAGTTCATCGTCGATAATAATTGCTCTTAACATAATTAATTGTTTAAAATTGGTATTGTTACGATCACCTTTGTTCCCTCGCTCTTATTGTCCTTGTCAACCTTGTCCACAATTTGCACACCGTAATCAGATCCCTGCAGTTTAGACATTAATTGCAAACGTTGCTGGATGAAACTAATTGCAAGAGATCTGTTCTTTTCACGTTTTACTTTTTCCTGTGAATGGCCCCTACCTACACCGTTGTCGTTTATTGTGCATACAAGGGTTTTTTCGTTTACACAAGTGAATGAAATCTCCAATTGTTTATTTCCATCCTTGGGCAGAAGT
This sequence comes from uncultured Akkermansia sp., assembly GCA_964566105.1. Taxonomy (GTDB): domain Bacteria; phylum Bacteroidota; class Bacteroidia; order B-17B0; family Aurantibacillaceae; genus Aurantibacillus. Next base: position 685 of record CAZMHW010000027.1, on the reverse strand, counting down.
CCATGCCAGATTGCATTTTCCACAAAAGGCTGTATCAAATAACGGGGAATAAATATTTTGTCCGGATATATTTCTTTCCCTAACAAAATATTATACTGAAAGACATTATTAAACCTTAATGACTCTATCTCCAGATATTGCTCAATGATCTTTATTTCTTCTCCCAACATAATTGTGTCTTTCAGATTGCTCTCCAGAATCATTCTGAGAAGTCTGGAAAAACGACTGAGATAAAGTTGTGCCTTTTCATTGTCGTTTGTTATGATAAACTGTTGAATGGTATTTAAGGCGTTAAAAATAAAGTGTGGATCCATTTGTGCTGTTAGCACTTTATTTTCCTGTTCATACCAATTATTACGTAACTGATTTTTCTCCTTCTCCCGCGAGACCAGAAGATTGACCCGCCACTTAATAATCCAAATTACTCCAATCACAATGACCAACCCAAGAAAAGAAAGAACAATCCAGCGTAAAATCACTGCCGATTTATTTGGATTTGGTTCATTGTACAAATCAAGAACCTCTTTTGGTGATATTACTCTGTTGTATATACGAATATCGTCTACCGTGCCCTGCAGATAACGTTTGTTTTTCAGTCCGTATGTCATACCCACAATGACCGAATCTCCGTATAAGAACTTGCTTTCAAAGTTTTTGGCTGATTTTCACTCCAGAACACCATCGA